>JAOUPZ010000026.1 GCA_029879595.1 Deltaproteobacteria bacterium
GCGCGGGATCGGGGGTGCTGGCCCTGGCCGCCTGCCGCATGGGGGTGCCCCGGGCGACCCTGCTGGACATTGATCCGGCCGTGGCTCCGGAGATACAGGGCAACTTCGCCCTGAACGGCATGGCGGGCCGGGAGGCGGTGGTGCTGGGCGGCCCGGAATGTCTGGCCGGAGTATTTCAACTGATCACCGCCAATATCCTGGCCCCGGTGCTCAAGGACATGGGCGGGGTCCTGTCAGGCTTGACTGCACCCGATGGATGCCTGATTCTTAGTGGTATACTTGTGGAAGAGGCACCAGGGGTGCGGGAATGCTACGGTGCCCTTGGGATGACGCCCCTGAGGGAGGATACCAGGGATGAATGGTATGCCTGCATCCTGCAGCCCTCGCAACAGGAGCGCGTTCCCGGTGGCGCGGGCCGGCCATGAAAACCCAGGGAGCCCAAGGACGAGCATGAGCAATGTAAGCTTTGAACAAGCCCTCAAGAAACTGGAGGACTCGGTCCGCAGGCTGGAGGACGGGTCACTCGACCTGGAGGAGGCCCTGCAGACCTTTGAGGAGGGGATTCAGTGGAGCCGGCAGTGCCATCTGCGGCTGGCCGAGGCGGAAAAAAAGGTGGAGGTGCTGTTGAAGGCGGACAGGGAGGAACTGATCCAGGTGGCCTTTAACCTGGATGAGGATGCCTGAGCAGCCATGTGTTATTACCGGGAGAAGGCGTTAAACACCTTTTGGGGCTATCTGCCGTCGGGCCTGGCGGCGGGTGTGCTGCAAATCTCCGTTTATCAATTATAAATTTCAGGGAAAATCTTCATGACAACCCAGACCATGCAGTCACCGGCGCCTGTCTTATTGAGGGCGGTCGCGGTTTTTGGAATTCTTTTCGGGGTGATTACCCTGTTTGCCGGCGGAAAAGTTCTGTTTGGCGACCCCGCGGCCCGCGAGGCGGCCGGAAACGTCGTGCCGTTTGTGCTCCGCTTCAACTTTGCAGCGGGATTCGCCTATATCGCCGCCGGGGTTGGGCTGTGGAAAAGAGCCCCCTGGGCATCGGCCCTGGCGCTGGTGATAGCCGTCGCCACTGGCATGGTCCTGGCGGCCTTTGGCGGCCATGTGGCCAGCGGCGGAGCCTATGAGATGAGGACCCTGGTGGCCCTCATGGGGCGGACTTTGATCTGGATTGTTATCTTTGCCACTACGCGGCGCTTTTTCCGGTAGGGCCCTCTTTGCAAAAAGCCCCCGCCCCGCGGTTTGAAGCGGGGCGGCAGCAGATGAGGAGGGCCTCGCCTGAGGCCCTCCGGGCATTATCACCATCAACTAACTGATCTGAGGGGCGGAAAGCAGCCGCTCTTTTTTCCCCTGCCGAAAGGCACTGCCGTTGGTGCTTTCCAGCACTGCGGGATTTCCGGTTTCCTCCACGACTATCTGCTTCAGTCCCTTGGGCTGGTTTGTGGGGCGGATCTTCCTGTCAGCCACACTGGGAAATCCCTGGTTCTTGGTGCCGGTAATGGTCTGCAGCTTGGTAACCAGCGATTCCAGCAGCGTGGCCTGGGAGGTCAGTTCCTCGCTTGAGGCAGCCGTTTCCTCCGAATTGGCCGCATGGGACTGGGTCAGCGACTCCATCTGGGAAAGGGCGTTGTTCACCTGGACTATTCCCTGGGCCTGTTCCTGGCTGGCCTTGTTGACCCCGGTCACCAACTGGTTCAGCTCCTTGATGGCGCTGGTTATCTCCTGCATGGAGTTCTCCATCTCTCCGGCCACCTTCACTCCGGACTCAGCCCGTTCCAGCGACTGCTCGATGAGATGGGTGGTATCCCGGGCGGCGTCTGCGCTTCGCAGGGCCAGGGCACGCACCTCCTCGGCCACCACGGCGAAGCCCCGTCCGGCATCCCCGGCCCGGGCGGCCTCCACGGCGGCGTTCAGGGCCAGCAGGTTGGTCTGGAAGGCTATCTCATCGATGGTCTTGATGATCTTGGCGGTCTCATCTGAGGACTGCTTGATCTCCCCGATGGCTCCCTTCACTCGTATCATGGAACTCTGTCCTTCTTCGGAGTGATGGCTGGCCCGGGTTGATATATCGCTGGCCAGCCGGGTGTTTTCCGCGTTTTCCCGGGCCATGGAGGCGATTTCCTCCAGGGTGGCCGATATTTCCTCCAGGCTGGAGGCCTGCTCAGACGACCCGGTCGCCAGGGACTGGCTGGAAAAGGAAATCTGCCGGGCTGCCCCCGACACCACCCGCGAAGACTCGGTGGCTCCATCAATAACTCCCTTGATGGAATTCAGGAGATACTGCATGGTATTGCGGATCAGGAACACCCCGAATACCAGGGTTGTCAACAACATCGCCCCGGAAATTACCAGCGTGGAAAAAAGGTCATTGCTGGCCTTGGAGCCGATATCTGCCGCCAGTTCAATCTGTTCGACGGTTCGGGAGTCTTCATACTGCTTCAACAGATCGATCCTGGAGGTCTGGACCTTGAACCATTCCCTGGCATCGACTCCCAGCGATTCACTGTTGAGGCCCTTCAGGGCCACCTGACGCATGGCATTGGCCTTTTCCAGGTCGGGATGCTGCATCAGGCGGTTGAACTCCTCCAGGTCTTCCTTGTGTTCCAGGGCCCGGAAGGCGTCGAGGTAGGAATTCTGAGCAGAAATCAGTTCCACCAGCCGGGTGAAGCCGGCTATGTTTCCCTGAAAGGAATCCGCGGCGAATACATTGCTCAGCACGGCTCTTTCTATGCCGGCTTTTTCCTTGCTTTTCATCAGGTTGAGCGTGGCCGTCATCTGGTTTGAAACCTTCTCCTGAGTGGAAAAAGTTATACTTTCCCCGACTTCATCCAGCAACTCGGTATTGGTCTGGGTATATATGGACACGGCCTTGCCGGCATCAATCTCCAGGGCGGTCACACGGGGGCGAATATCTTTGATTTGTTCCTGACGGGCCTGCCATTTGTTATTTATGGACTCCATGAACGCCTCCAGTTTTGCAGAGGTGTTTTCCTTAAGTACGCGGGCCATGTTTTCCGCTGCCGCATCGGTAGCTTCACGCTGTCGGGTCAGAATATCGCCAAAGCTCTGGCCCTGGCTTCCCAGATAACCGGCGCTGGCACCGCGTTCTTTTTGCAGCTCATGAACCAGGGCACCCAGATGTTGGCCCAGCTTGGTGATCTGGATGACGTCCTGCATTTCATTGTTAAGGTTGAGGTTCCGCTGGATTTCAATAACGGAATAATACAGCAGGCCGAGGGCTGGAATTATCACCATCACCGCCAGCCTGGTTTTGACCCCTATCTTCTTAAGCATGTCTATTGCTCCCAGGTAAAAAAGCTGAAAAATCAGCCTGTTAATATTTCTTAAATACAATATGTCCGGAAAGTATTCAAAAACCAGGGCTCTCCTCCCGTCTTCCGGCCAATTGCCTGTCACCAAAGCGGGGCGCGACTGCTCCGTGCACACTCAGGTATTTTGAAAACGATTTAAACAAGTAAGATGTTGCGCCTGAATACGGAAAAATAAATTTTTTTATTTTCCGGTCAGCTGAAGGGCAAAAAAAAACCGGAGCACCCAGGGGTGCTCCGGCAGACCGCCGGTGAAAGGCGGAGGAGTTCATGTTAACTGCTGAGTGGCTTTGATCAGGCCCGCGCCTTCAGCTGATTCGTGCTGCTTTTCAGCCCGGGGGGCAATTCACCGTGTACCTTCTGCTCAAAGGAGATGGTCTTGCTGGAGTAGCTCTCCAGAGCATCCACATCCTCCTGGGAAAGATCATCACCGCCGGTGATTTTCTTCAGCTGGTTCACCAGGCTTTCCAGGGTGATGGCCTGGTTGGTCAGTTCCTGGCTGGAGGCGGCCGTTTCCTCTGAGTTGGCAGCGTTATCCTGCGTGAGCTGCTCCAACTGAGTCAGGGAAGTGTTGACCTGTTCCACGCCGGTGGCCTGCTCCTCGCTGGCCTTGGTCACGCCCTTGATAAGCTCGTTGAGCTCCTTGATGGCTCCGTTGATGGCGCCCAGGGACTTGTCCATTTCATCGGCCACCTGCACTCCCATTTCGGCCCGCTCCAGCGAATCCTCAATGAGGTGGGTGGTGTTGCGGGCGGCGTCCGCGCTGCGCATGGCCAGGTTGCGAACTTCCTCGGCCACCACTGCGAAGCCCCGTCCGGCATCCCCGGCGCGTGCGGCCTCGACGGCGGCGTTCAGGGCCAGCAGATTGGTCTGGAAGGCGATCTCGTCAATGGTCTTGATAATCTTCGCCGTTTCATCGGATGAGTCCTTTATCTGGCTGATGGCTTCCTTCATCCGGTTCATCGCTGTTTCGCCGTCTCTGGAGTGCGTATGAGCCTTGGTGGAAATCTCGCTGGCATTGCGGGTGTTGGCCGCGTTGTCCCGGGACATGCCCGCGATTTCTTCCAGAGTCGCGGATATTTCCTCCAGGCTGGAGGCCTGTTGCGAGGACCCCGAGGCCAGTGACTGGCTGGAGATGGCGATCTGCTGCGCTGCGGCTGAAACCACGCGGGAGGACTCGGTGGCCCCTTCGATAACACCCCTGATGGAACTCAGCAGGTATTCCATCGTGTTGCGCATCAGGAAGAGCCCCAGCACTATGGTGGCCAGCAAAACCCCGGCGGAAATGCCCACCATCGTCCACAACTCGGTGTTGCTCGTATTGGCGGTCCGGTCGGACATTTCTACCATTTCCTCAACCATCTGGTCTTCAAACTGCTTGAGCAGGTTGATCTTGTCCGTCTGGGCATTGAACCATTCCTTGGCGTTTATCCCCAGCGAGGCGCTGGTAAGCCCGTTCACGGCCACATCCCGCATTTTTTCCGCCTTGAGCACTATTTCCGAGCTCAGCAGTTGCTGCAGTTCGGCATTGTCCTCCTCGTGGACAAGTCCCCGGAATACATCCAGGTAGGTTTCCTGGGCGGTTACCAGCTTTAGCAGCTGGGAGTAGAAATGCTCGCGGCCCTGGAAGCTATCGGCGGCGAAGACGTTGCTCAGCACGGCTCTTTCTATGCCGGCGCGTTCCTTGCCCTTCATGTAGGCCAGGGCGGCCGTCATCTGATTGGAAATCATCTCGTTGGTCGAGAACAGGATGCCTTTTCCGATGCTGTCCAGCATAATTCCGTTGGTGGACGTATAGCGCCCGATGGCTTCCGCAGCCCTGATCTGCAGGGAATCCACCTGGGGCCGGGTTTCCTTGATCTTCGCCCATCTGCGGCTCCATTCCTCATTCACGCCCGAGAAAAACTTCTCCAATTTCTTGTTCTTTATCCCGGTGAAAAACAGTTCCAGCTCGGCGGCCATCGTGTCGGTGGTCTTGCGCTGCTCGGCCAGCACCTGCCTGAAGTCTGTGCCGCCGCTGCCCATGTATCCCGCGCTGGCTCCGCGTTCCTTTTGCAGCTCATGAACCACAAGGCTGATGTGCTCCGTGAGGTGCGCTATATCCTTGATATCCTTCATCTCGTTGTTTATCTGGTAATCAGAGTAAATCCCCCGGCCGGCGAAAAACAAAAGTCCTAAGGTGGGAAAGATAATCATCATTACCAGTCGGCTTCGCAGACCAAATTTTTTCAACATTTCATGCCTCCAGCATTTTTGGGTTTCCGAGCAGTACCTTATTGGGGCTCATCAACCGGGATTAATGGATTCAACCATTCATTCCGTCTGCGGGTGTACACAAACGGTGTTCCTCTTTTGTTTTTTGACAAATATAAAAAGTTTTTCCGCCTTTATCGTAGCGTTGCCTTCGATGTCTTTATGCTGCCTGCCGGGGTTGGTTTTTCTTGTTTTTCCCGTCGGGCCGTTCCCACTTTCTGATATTCCGTCGGATTAGTTTTATCCGTTTATTATTCACTGCCCTATTTGTGGTATGTCTCTATACCGCTATTTTTATTACAGCCCATATAAAAGTCGCCCCCACACCTTACGGTGTGGGGTGCGGTGAAGAGCGGGTTCTATAGTGTTCGGGTACTGCGAAATTTTGAAACTCCGTGGGCGGGCAAGAAAAGTAAAGGGGGGAAACCTTTCCTGTACCCGCCCAACGGAGACCGGTTCCGGCCAATGTTCCAGCCGGAATCATTCGGTACTGCGATGTTGGTACTGCGTTGCTGCTACTGCGTTGCTGCTACTGCTATGTCGGTACTGCGTTGCTGCTACTGCTGAGGAGAGAGGAGTTCAAAGTTGCCGTATCGTGCTTTTTACTATTGGTCGATCTTTACGGTCGATCTTACGGTCTATCTTATCTCTCATGCCATCTGGATACATATGTTGCATTCGCTGTGCCACAAAGAAATAATCGCAAAAATGTTTTATAACCATCTGATAAGACAGGGCATAAAAATTACGACATAAAATAATGTCTGCAATAAGGCCCGGCCCATGAAAATCATAATTATTTCGGCCAGCCCGCCGAAACAACAGATATGTGCCTGATGTATTTAGTAATTAATGGGGTTTGCTGATGTAAAACTGCTTCCGTGACGTAATGATTTGCGACTGACAGACATGTCAGCTGTCATGACAGAAATGTCAGGTGAATGGAATGACAAATATGGCAAAAAGAATTGGCGTCGCTCTGTCCGGGGGGCTCATTTGACGGCCAGGGCGGCCTCAATGGCCTTTTCAAACACGCTGTAGGGCTGCGCTCCGATCAGCTTTTGAGCCTGTTGCACCTGATTTTCCCCCGATGTTCCCAGCAGGAAGGACGGCGTTCCGGAAAAGCCCTTGGACACAGCCAGTTTCAGACTTTCTTCAACCCGGTCGTTATGCCGTTCGCTGTTGATGCAGTCGCTGAAGTCTTTGCCGTCCAAGCCCACCTTGAGCGCGGCGGCGGTGATGGCCTGGAGATCCAGTTTATTGGATACCTGGAACAGCGCGTCGCTCATCTGGAAAAACTTCCCCTGCTCGGCGGCGCAGAGTGTACCCTGGGCCGCCTTGAAGGCCATGGGGTGAATCCTGGTCAGGGGGAGGTCCATGACCACCAGCCGCAGTTTGCCCGTATCGATATAGTTCTTCTTGATTTGGGGCAGCGTCTGGCTGTGAAACCGCGCACAGAACGGGCACTGGTAGTCTGTGAATTCCACCAGCGTCAGGGGAGCCCGGGGATTGCCCAGAACAGGGCGGTTCAGCAGTGAAATGGATACCGGCTCGTCGTTGGGGGCCTGGGGTCTGCGT
Organism: Deltaproteobacteria bacterium; assembly: GCA_029879595.1. Classification (GTDB taxonomy): domain Bacteria; phylum SAR324; class SAR324; order SAR324; family JACQKK01; genus JAOUPZ01. The sequence continues at coordinate 7,161 of JAOUPZ010000026.1, forward strand.
TCCTCGGATGGGGCCTGGAGATCGTCAATGGCCTGCCTGACCTGTTTGAGCTCGGCCAGAATGGCCTGCCCCTGCTGGGCCGTCAGCGGGCTGTCTTCAGCACTCTTTCCACCGCCCAGCCACAGAGCCCCCATTGTTGTCAGCAACGCCACCACAAAGGCCAGTACGACCGTGGTGATAAACCTGGTATTCTGTTTTTCCATGATCTCCCAAGCCGGGTCTCAGCCATAACCCGATGTTGTGTGCCCACCGCTGGCCCGCAGGGCTCGGGCGATGTCCATTTCCATGTTCTGGATTATATCTCCCAGTTCGTCCTTGCCGACAACCGTGGTGCCTCGTTCTGGCATCACGGCAAAAACATAGCGCACGAATTCTCCCAGGATCAAAAGGAACTTGTCATTCTCCTGGTCCTTTACCTGGCGCAGGAAGAAGGCATCCAGTTGATCCTGGGACATCTTGCGCATGGTCGGCGTGAAGGAGCCCACCACCACTTCCAGTTCCTTGCTGACATCTTCCGGGAAAAAGTTCTTGAAGAAGTTTCGTGAGCAGAAGTACTTGGAAAACATGAACATGGCTATGGTGATTATTATTCCCTCCCACCATTGCATGCCGATCATTCCTATATATCCCATCAGAAAATATAATATTCCCAGGATAACAGACATGATCTGGACAGCCACACGAACCTTTTCCACGGCCATATATTTGAAATTGTACTGTTTTTCCGTCCAGTACAGGTGGATGCCCTTTTTGAATGTATCCCTGGCTCTCATTATTTCCTCGGCCCCGGCCAGTTTTTCGCTGAGCTCCTTCTGGGCCTCCTTGCGCCTCTGCATGGCCTGCCGGTTTAGCAGGTCCTGGATCACATAGCGCCTGGTGCCTCGCATCCGGTCGGCCAGCACGGAAATATATTCGTTGGGATTGGTCTGGTGCAGTGTGCCGGTGCGCTGTTCTCCCCTGGCGTGGACATAATCCACCACGTCATCAAAAAGCTTTTTACCGACTTTCTTTTCCTCATCCTTTTTGGAAACGCTGATCCTTCTGCTGGCCGGTTCGTTTGACTTCTTCTGGGTCTCGAGAGCCATCTCCTTCTTGATCATGGTGGAGAAGATCTCGCTGATGGTCTCGTATAAATCGCTGTTGATGTTCATCATGGCGATAAAGGCTTCACCCATGTTGCGGGCGTAGAAGGAGAAGCGCTTGCGCCTGTATTCCAGTTCGATGTCTTCCCGGTCCGAACTCAGATGTCCCTGAATGACCGTGTCGAGAACATCGCTGACGAATTTTTCAAAGCGGTGGTCATCGCCCTTGTCCAGCACCAGCGAAACCCAGGCCAGTCCGGCGAAACGCGCGGTTTCCGGGTCGTTTTCCAGCGCGTCTATCATGTCGAGGAAGTAGCCGGCCCTTCCCGGCGGGGAAAGATTGCGCAAAAGCATTTTGCCGATTTTTTCCAGCGCCACTTCCGGGTCGCGTTCACGCTCACCGGAAAAGATGACCTTGGTTGCAATCCGGCTGGCAAAATCGTGGGGCAGTCTCTCTTCTTCCTTCTGCTGCGAGGAGGACTGTTCTTCGGGCTGTGGTGCCGGTTGGATCTGGTCTTCCATATCCCGCTCCGTTGTGACAGGTTCCCCCCGCAATACCCGGCGTTGTTGTTCACGCGGGCTAAGCGCCAGAGGGAATTCGCTGGACAGTCAAAGTGTGTATTTTCCAGCTGTCTGGGCCTGGACAGGGCTTTTTATCCCGTCCCCTGTCCCATTGTTTCAATCTCAGATGGTTAATGCAATCCCCATGGCATTTGCCCTCCGGGATGAATTTTTTACCCGGCTGTCGGTTCCCGTTCCGGGCAGCCGGAAAATACCTTTTGCTAACTTCCCGGATCATGACCCTGACCATTAAGCGGGCCATGGGCCGGCAGCCGGTGCAGCAGGCGGGATTGAAGCCGTGATTGAAGCCGGTGCAAGGCGCTTGCGGTGACTGACAGGGCGGCCATGAATAGCAGGGAGGCCCACAGTCCCCAGCGGGAGTAGGGGGTAAGGCGCCTGTCGGGCCTGATCATGGTGAAAAACGGCTGCCTCCCGCCGGGCGGGTTCCCGGCGATGCCTTCCCCCGGCCGCAGCAGGGCGCTGGGCCCCAGGTTGGCCACGAAAAGCACCTCCCGGCCCACTTCCTGAGCGCGCGTGGCCGTGAGCAGAAGGTGCTGCCGTTTGGCCGGGCCGTCCAGCCAGGCGTCGTTGGCTATGGTGATCATCGCTCCGGCGCCGGCCAGTACGGCCTCCCGGTAATGGGCGGGCAGTATGCTCTCGAAGCAGATGGCAATCCCCAACCGGTGACCCTCCCACTCCAGTACGGGCGCGGTGGCACCGGGTGAGAAATCCTCCTCCCCGCGGGTCAGCTTGTCGCCGAATATCCAGCCAAAACCCCAGGGCACATATTCCCCGAAGGGCACCAGCCGTTTTTTGTCATAGCGCCGTAAATACTCCGGCCGGGAACCGGCTATGAACGCCGAGTTGTATTCCCCGGCGGCGGGTTGCGGGCCAGGCGCCCCATCCGGGGCGGCCCTGGTGGTTCCTCCCAGCAGGATCCCCGTTCCGGTCAGGGCTGCCGCCGCGGAGAGTTCATCCAGGACACCTTCCCGGTCCAGGATTCCATTGGCGGAGCTTTCCGGCCAGACGGCCAGCACGGGGGTTTCCAGGGGCGCCCCATCCACGGGTGGCTCCAGGCTCAGGGCTTCCAGTGTCCGGGCCAGATAACTCCTCAGAACCTGGCTGCGGCCCTGACCGGCGGCCATTTCCGTCATGCTGATCCGTCCCGGAACAGCCAGCGCGATAAAGCCGGCGGGGCGTACCGTTTCCGCGGAAATCCCAGCGGGCGCGCCTGACATGCCAGCCCACAGGGGAGCGGATATCGCGGCCAGCAGACTGAGCGCCCCCAGGGCCGGCCCTCCGGCTACCGGTGCCGGTCCGCCGGAGCGGCGTGAGCCTTGTGTCCGGCTGCGGAGCCGGGCCCTGCTCCAGGACCAGCCCCAGGCCCAGAACGAGTTCACCGCGCACAGCACGAAAACCAGCCCCGGAGCCCCCGCCAGGGGCAGCAATCCCAGTGCGGCTTCTGAGAGCCCGGCCGCCCCCGAAAGCGATCCCCAGACAATTCCATTGAAGGGAAGCACTCCGAGCAGGTATTCGGCCAGGGCCGCCAGTGGGGGCAGGCTATAGCCGGGCCACAGCCCGTGGGCCAGCCAGAGCCATCTGGCCGCTCCCAGCAGCCCCCCCCAGGCCAGCCCCAGCGTCAGGGCCACGATGACGTGGAAAATAACATAGGCCGGCCAGGACACCCCTCCCACCAGCACCAGCGCGTGCTGAAGCCAGGTGAACTGGAGTCCGTAATGCACCGCTCCCAGCGCCCAGCCGGTGGCAAGCCAGCCCTTGGCGGACACGCTCCCCCGGCCCAGCCCCAGGATCAGCGGGGCCAGCACCAGCCAGGCCGCCCAGGTCCACTCCAGCGGGGGGTAGCAGACCTGCAGGGCCAGGGCCGTGAGGACGAAGCCGGCCTGCCCTTTCCAGGAAAGGTTTTCGGCAGGGGATTTTCCGGTGGCATTATCCATATCCAGGTAATCTTAGCAGATTCCCCCGCCGAACCTTCCGGGCGCTGCGGAGAGGGGTTGGGGCGGGTTGCCCCTTCAGGAGCGGATTGAGGACACCGCGTCAAAGATCAAATACCCTCCTGCAAAAAATGCGGTTGCCCTGCTCCGGCGGGGCTTGCGCGAAAAACGAATTCCCACCATAACTGACATATAACACGAGTCCATTCAATCCATTCGCCCAGGAGGGTCCCAGGAAACATCATGAATATTTCAGCGGGCATCCCGGAAGATGCGTTCGATTACTATAAATATCACGGGCTGGGCAACGATTATCTGGTGATCTCTCCCCGGGTATTCGGCTCCAGCCTGCCTCCCGCCGCGGTGCGGGCCATCTGTGACCGGCATCGCGGTCCGGGCGGCGACGGCATACTGCTGGGGCCGCTGCCGGCGGAGGAGATCGGGGCCTCTGCCGGGGACGTTCCGGCCCTGCGCATATACAATCCGGACGGCTCCGAGGGGGAAAAAAGCGGCAATGGCCTGCGGATCTTCATCCGGCACCTGTGGGAGCAGGGTCTGGCTCCGGGCCGGCGGTTTGATATCGCCACCCGGGGGGGCATGGTCAGCGCCCAGGTGCTGGACGAGACGGGGGCACGCATCGCCGTGGGCATGGGCCGGCTGAGTTTTCAAAGCGCTGCTCTGCCCATGACCGGACCCTCCCGGGAGGTTCTGGGGGAAAAGCTCTCCGTGGGGGGCGGGGAATGGAGCATCAACTGTGTCTCCGTGGGCAATCCCCACTGCGTGGTGCTGCTGGAGCCGGGGCAGGACCCCTCCGAGAGCCTGGCGCGCCGCATCGGCCCGGAACTGGAGAATCACCCGCTGTTTCCCAACCGCACCAATGTGCAGTTTCTGCGGGTGCTGGATGAGCACAGCATCCGCATCGAAATCTGGGAACGGGGAGCCGGGTATACCCAGGCCTCGGGCACCTCCTCTTGCGCCGCAGCCGGGGTGGCGGTGCGGCTGGGCCTGTGTTCATCACCGGTAACCGTGAACATGCCCGGTGGAAGCCTGGAGATACGGTTCGACGATGGCTTCAACACCCACATGGAAGGGGCGGTCAGCCCGGTGAATGCCGGCAGGTTTCACGATGAATTTCTGAGCGGCATTTCCCTGCGGCGCCGGCTGGGAAGCCCGCCCGCCTGAATCCCTGTAGGCAGGGGAGGTGTTTTCGTATTAGGATGGGGTACAGGTAGTTGGCAGGGCCGGCAACCGGCGCAGTGGAACCCCCTGGCGGAATCCCCGCTTCAGGGGTGGGCAGTTCCCGAACCAGTTAACCTTGAAGCGACAAAGGAGAAGATATGTTCAGGACCATTATTGCCTTGACTCTCACAGCATCCGCCCTGGCGGCCTTCATAGCCGGATGTTCACAGGCGGAACTCACGGCGGAAGGCCAGAAGGTTCAGATCACCGACCAGTTGCTGGACCCCGATAACTGCACCCTGAAGAACACCATCAATATCAAAGCCGAACGGAACGACCCCCTGGGAGTTGAGCCGGAGGAAATCCAGCATGACATCAATGTGATGGCCCGCAACACCGCCGCCGCCCAGGGCACATACGTTCTGGTCCCCAAGGGCCCGCCGGAAGGCAATTCCCAGAGTTTCACCGCCTATATCTGCAAGCCGGCCGAGGCTCCCAAGGAATAAGCCCCGCCGGCAGCCGGGATACCTGAGGGCGTCCCTTTCAGGGCAGGTACCGGTAGGAGGGCAGGACGTGGCAGGGCAGGATATTCCAGCCGTTGACGCCCGACAGCTTCACCGCCGCCCTGTCCCTGTCTTCGGCCGCCGGGAACACCCCGGCCACGGCGGAACCGGACCCGCTCAGCACCGCCCCCAGGGCGCCGCTATCCAGCAGGGCCCGCTTGATGCGCTCCAGTTCCGGATAGCGGGGCAGCAGCGCCCCCTCAAAGTCATTGGCCAGAAGCCGGGCCAGTTCCCGCACGTTGCCGGACGGCATCGAGCCGTCGGCCAGGTATTTCCCCTGCGGGTTTCTGGGCCGGCACAGGCCATAGGCCTCTGCGGTGGAAATGGAGAACCCTGGCTTAACCACCAGCAGTTCTGCTGCGGGAAACCCGGGCAGGGGATCAAGGTGCTCCCCTCTGCCGGTGGCCAGCGCGGGGGCCGGCTCAATGAAGAATGGCACGTCCGAGCCCAGTCCGGCGGCCAGCCGGCGCAGATCATCGGGCTGCAGGGGTTCCCCGCTGAGATGGTTCAAAGCCACCAGCATCCCCGCCGCGTTGGCGCTGCCCCCGCCCAGTCCGGCTCCGGCGGGCACGTTCTTTTTCAGGTTTACCTCCAGACGGGCAGAAATCCCCCTCGCCAGGCAGAACGCCCGGGCTGCCCTGATGACCAGATTGTCATCGCCGGCGTCGACCGCATGTTCTCCTTCCACCCGGAGGTTCAGTTCCTCCCCCTGGTCCGGCCGCGGAGGCAGGGCCTGCACGCTGAGCTCATCGAAAATTGATACCGGGGCCAGCACCAGCCGCACCTCATGGAAGCCATCCGGCCGACGGGCCAGTATTTTCAAGTCAGCGGTAATCTTGGCGGGTGTCCTGATGGTCAGCCGGACCTGGGAAAAGGCTCCGGCTTTTTGAAAAACATCGGACATATTTTGAAAAAATCAGGATGGTTATACCGGAGCGGCCCGCGTGGGCCGGGGCGCGAATGCGCCAGGGGGGAAAGATGGCAGGGAGGCTTTTGCTCCCTGCCTTTGATGCAGTCCTCCCTTTGCCGCCCCTTAGTCGGGCAGGATGTCCTTCACCATCAGTTTTTCCCCCTCCATCTCAGAGATGGTGGCGTCCAGCTTTTCCCTGGAGAAGGGAGTGATGTCCAGGTCACTGACGATTTTCCAGTGGCCATTGCCGTCCATGGTGACCGGGAAGGAACTCACCAGGTCCTCGTGGACTCCGTAGCTGCCGTCGCTGAGCACCGAGGTGGAAACCCAGTCGCCCTTTGGAGTTCCGTGGATCAGTGATTTCACATGATCGATGACGGCGTTGGCCGCCGAGGCCGCCGAGGAAACGCCCCGGGCCTGGATAATGGCCGTGCCGCGCTTTTGAACGGTGGTGATGAAATCCTTTTCCAGCCAGTTCTTGTCCAGAATCACCTCCGGCACCGGCTTCCCGTTTATCTTGGCATGGCTGAAGTCCGGGTACTGGGTGGCGCTGTGATTCCCCCAGATGGTGACGTTGGTCACCTGCTCCACATCAACGCCGGCCTTCTTGGCGAGTTGGGCCTTGGCCCGGTTGTGGTCCAGCCGGGTCATGGCGTGGAACCGGTCGCGGGGAACGCTTTTGGCGTTGTGCAGGGCAATCAGGCAGTTGGTGTTGGCCGGATTTCCCACAACCAGAATCTGAATGTCGGAAGCAGCCCGCTCCAGCGCACGGCCCTGCTCCACGAAAATCTTGCCGTTGGCGGTCAGCAGGTCCTTGCGCTCCATGCCCGGGCCACGGGGGCGCGCTCCCACCAGCAGGGCGTGATTGATGCCGTCGAAGGCTTCATCCACATTGTCGCTGATCTTTATGCCCTTCAATGTGGGAAAGGCGCAGTCATCCAGTTCCATGGCCACACCATCCAGGGCCTTCATGGCCGGCGTGATCTCGACGAGGTGCAGGATGACCGGCTGGTCGGCGCCGTAAACATCCCCGGCCGCGATTCTGAATATCAGGCTGTAGGCGAGCTGTCCGGCTGCTCCCGTGATGGCTATCCGAATGGGCTGTTTCATGGCTATTAATCTCCTTTGATTCCAGATTCTTCAGTTTTCAGACCAGGATAAACCCTTCCCGGATCTTACTTGTGATTCCGATATTCCCTTAATATTCAATATCCAGCTTTTTCCAGGTAGGGTCAACATACTGTGCTGATTCTGTTAATAAGTCCCGATTTTTTCGGAATCGCACACAAAGATGCTGCACAAAGATGCTGCACAAAGATGCTACACGATGCGCCCGCGAGGGCTTGGCTGTCAAGAGAACAAAAGCCAGTCGGCTAGGCATGTTCGCAAACACACGGCCCGGCGCAGTGACTTGGCGCAGTGGCTTGGCGCAGTGGCTTGGCGCAGTGGCTTGGCGCAGTGGCCCGGCCTGGAGTCCTCAGCTTTCCATCACATAATCGAATACC
>JAOUPZ010000027.1 GCA_029879595.1 Deltaproteobacteria bacterium
AAGACAGCGGGGAAGACAGCGGCAGCGGCATCAAGGTGCCCCATGAGACCAAGGGCGCGCTGGCCTTTGACACCAACAAGTCACTGGAGGAGGAGGTTTCCGCATACCTTGAGGTGGTGCGTCAGCTGCGCAAGGATTACAAGGACGAACAGGTGATCCTGGACGGACTAAAGGAAATAGAAACCAAACTGCAATCCCTGCGGGTATCCGCAGCCCCGGAAAAGGAACTGCGCAAATCCCTGGAAGAGCTGATGTATGTGCCCCTGGGAGAGGGCCGGAACCTGCGGCTGGACGCCTTCAGGAAAAAAGCCGCCAAGAACCGCCTGTCCAACCTGACCGAGTACAAGAACCAGGTGGTCAAGATGGTGCGCAACACCCGCAACAACCTGGCCATGCTGCTGTTGGCCAATCCACAGGACGGCATCCTGCAGAAATTCATGGAGCACCTGGAATCGCTGGACATGAGCAGGCCGGATCTGCTCAAGGGAGAGATGGAAACCCTGGGCAAGAGTCCCCAGCTCTGGCATTACAACAAGAAGAAGAAGTCCTTCCTGGCCGACTGGCTGCGGCCCTACCAGGACAAGCTGGGCGTGCCCATCGAGGATATGACCGAGGAGGAGTTCCAGGCCGCCCTGAAACAGGTGGAGGATCTGCGTCAGACCAGGTTTGAGGATATGACCAACCTGGAGATAATCAAGCAGCGTGATCTGTTTCGCTCCTTCAACCGCCGGATGAATCCGGTGATTAACGGGCGCGATGAGGAGTTCTGGGGCAGCGAGGATGTGCGCGACGAATTTGTCCGGTTTATCAATCTGTTGATTCTGAGGTTCAGCTTCAACCTGGAGGAGCGCTTCCTGGTGTTTCGCACCAACGACAGCGGGTTCGTGTATCTGGTGGGCTTTTCCGACGAGTCATTCGAGAAGATCCTGACCCTGGAGGACGGCCGGGTGGGACTGTATCCCCATCTGAAGGTGCTGCTCAAGGTATCCGACGGCTCATACAAGGAGATCACCAAGGAGTCATACAGCAATAACGCCAAGGCTTTCTACAGCACCATGCGCACGGCGGTGGTGCCCTTCCTCACCTCCATGGCGGTGGTCACGGAAAAAGAACTGAGCGAGGATATCAAAAACGCGTTTGATATTTGGACCTGACGGGTTTTCTCAGGCGCGGCGGCCCACGGCCAACAGGTTGACGCCGCCCAGGCCCAGGGAGTGGGTCTGGAAATCGAAGCACATGCTCATATCGAGAAACGCCCCGAAGGTTTTCTTCCTGTCCAGGATGTACTCCAGGCTTTTCGGCTTGATGCTGCGCGCCAGGGCTCCCGGCCCCCCCAGCACCTCTGTTTCAAACCCGGCGGATTTCATCAGCCCCATCAACTCATCCGGAGTGAACGAATAATCGGGGGGGACCAGCTGCCCCGTCTCCTCCAGGTATTTCACCACGTCCTCCGGGAAGTCCTCCACGCCGTTTTCCAGCAGGGCCCGGGCCATGGGAAAGGGGTAGGAGCTGTTTTTCCGGTCCGGAGGAACGAAGGTGCCATCAATATCGTAGTCTAGCATGAACGGCACCACTCCCAGACGGCTGGAAACCATCAGCACAACCCTTTCCCGGGCCACCCGGCACACCTCCTGAAGGGCCTTCACATGGTCCGGGTAGCAGTAGGATATGGGGGCATCCATGCACAGGACCATGTCGAATGCTTGATCGGCGATGCCATCCAGGTTTTTAACATCCCCCTGCCGGAAGGTTATGTTCTTCAGGCCCTCGCGCTCCGCCTGATTGCGGGCCCGCTCCAGCATGGCCTCCGAGATGTCCAGGTGGGTAACCTGATGGCCCATCCGGGCTATGGGCAGGGAATACCGGCCGGTTCCTGCCCCGGCGTCAAGCACATTCAGGGGCCTGAACCCGGCGTCACCGCTTTGGGCAGGGCTGTTATGATCCAGTCTTATGGGGTGCCTGTATCCAACCGGGGGGATGTCTGCCGCCACGATTTCCGCCGCCCTTTCCAGTGAGGGCGTGCCATGGGTTTTTCCCGGGGGGATCTTGCGGAAGGATTTCCCGTTGCCGTTGCCAGAACCGCCGTTTCTCCTGGGGTTTTCCCCGGCGGACGTTCCGGGTGGATTTTCTTCGCCGCCGCCGACCGGACCAAGGAGCGGAAACAGAACCCGCCAGGTAATGGCTGTCTGCACGGAAACCAGCGGAAAGCGGTGCTCCCGCAGAGGTTCCTCCTCGGCCATTATATCACCCCAGAACTGCTGGGATTCTTCGTGGCGTAAAAACTTCATGGCTGTCTGCTGCCCTGTTTACCCAGGTTATGGACGATAACCGTCCTGCCTTTGTTCACGGGCTCCGGCTAACTGCCGCTGAACCCTTTTCAAACATACGGCGGCCCGGAGCTGCCGGTCGAACGGGGAAATATCCCCGGAAATAACAATTCCCTTGATGAACATGCAACAAGCTCACCATAAGGCAGTATTTTCCTTAAAATAGCCGGGGACGCATTTCGTGGATAAGCCGGCTTTCAGGGCTGGGGCGTGGTGGGGCGGGGCGGGGCAACATGGTTGGCCACCGTGGCGGAACGCTTGATCTTGAACAGGTATCCGAAGTTCAGGTAGCCTCCTGTGTCCATCCGCAGATAACCGTACCTATCTGATATCTCAATATAAAACCGGTGCTGGTTTTCGGGAATCCTGATTTTGTGTTCCAGCCAGGTCATGGGCCTGAAGGTCCTGATCACCGCCCCGTTTTCATCGTAAATCCGGATGACCGGCGCCAGGTTGGTGCGCGATATCCGGTACCAGACCAGCACGAGCTCCTCGTTGGGCGAAAGGGCTTCGCCGACAAAGAAATCCGAATCCTCGCGGGAATCCAGCAGGCCATAGATGGTTGCGTTGAAGGCCAGCGGATTGGCCCGGGAAAGCCAGCCGTTGGCTTCGTTTTCAGAATAGACCGGGTCTTCCACCTCCAGCTGGGTATAGCGCTCAAAATAGGATTTGATGCTCTGGGCGGCGTCGGCGGGCCGGGTTTCCGGAGAAAACAGCTTCAGCTCCGGGCCGGAATTTTCCTTTTCGCCGCTCAGTTCCAGTTCCAGCAGACCATTTTGCCAAAACACGTTTCTGATCAGGAACGGCCCCACGGAACTGCCCCGCAACTGCTCCTCCAGGGTTCTGGGGTCTCCCCTGAACGCCCCCTGATAGGTCAGGGTATCGCCCCCTATGATGACCAGCTTGAATTTCTCGAATCGGGAGCCCCGCCGGAAGAAGTTCTGCTCAAAGGTTTCCTCCTCCTCAATGGATGCCAGCCCCCACACCCTGACGCTTATTTCCGGGGTTTCGCCGGGCAGGCTGGATGGAGTGCGGATCACTCCGGGCAGCAGCCGCTGAGCCAGCGGACCCAGCAGGAGCTCCTCCAGCAGCTTCTGGCTCTGGCGCCCTTTTCCCACAGGTTTTAAGCCGCCGGAGCGGGCCTGATGCTCCAGCGTCCCCAACCAGGCCCCGGTGGAGCGGTGATAAAATATAATGCTGGCCCGCAGGCCCGGGTCCTGTTTTTTCGGGGCTTCCTCCCCGGGAAGGCTCTCAAAGCGCAGAAAGGCCGCCACCGGGTTTTTCTGGCGGCTCAGCACCCGCTCGCGCTGCTTGTTGTCACCCATGGGATTTCCCAGGATGCCGGCCTCCCGTTCTCCCATGGGCTGCCAGCCGGAAATGGAGTATCCCAGCCGTTTCATCCTTTCAATAAGCGCCTTTGTCACGGCCTCGCGGTTTTTCGGATCGCCCAGCACCGGATCCTGTCCGTCATAGGCCAGAGCCATTTCCAGCAAAGGATCGGACAGCAGGGGCAGGGACATGCCGCGCAGGTCCTCGATGAGCTGCTGCCGGTCAATCCGGGCATAGATCATGGCCTGGTACTTGGTGCGGTCAAAGGCCGAGCCCTGGCTTTTCACCCGGAAGGATGTGATGTAACGGTCCAGCCGGTTGAAAACCCGGTTGCGCAGTTCCCGGTCGAAAAGCAGCACCCATTCGGCATCCACCAGCTCGTTAACCAGGGAAAGCACCACCATGTGCTGGCCCCTGGCCAGGGCCCTGGTGCGGGCCTGATCCAGATTGTCCTCGTATACCGGCACCTCCACCCGGGCCGTTCTTTCCAGCACGCCCTGCTGGGCGCCGGCGGGGACCGCCAGCAGCAGCGGCAGCAGGACCCCCGCCGCAACAACGGCCCTCCACCAGGGGCTCCGGCCCGGAGCGGCGCGATCCGCCGAAGACGCTGGGCCCGGCCTGGTGTTGGTGCTGCCCGACAGGTTGGGGTGTTGTACGGATTGAGTGGACATCAGTCCTTTGAAGGTGGTAATTCCCCAGCAGACTCCCGGCCCATTGCCGGGCAGAAAAAAAACTGAAGGCGGACAACGCCGCCTCCAGTATATTCTTTTAAACAACCCTTGCCAAAGTTCCTTCTCAGCGCAGGTAGCTCCTCAGTTCATCCTTGAGCAGACGAATGGCCAGCAGTGCTTCTGCGCCGGTGACCGGATCAAGGGGAGCGAACATTCCGCTGACCTTGCTCTTGGCCTCTATCAAACCACGGCTGGTAACGGTCATCACGGCGTTGAAATACGGAAGATCATTGCGTACATCCCGGAAGGGGGACCCCTGCCCGAAGAACTTAGTGCGCAGCTTGGTCTCGCCGGTCACCTTGACCAGGATGTCCTCCACCATCATGCTGAATTCGGCGCGGTTGGTCTTGGCATCCGGGTGGAAGCGGTGGGAAGGATCCGGCTCCAGGCCGGCCACCTTGAGCCGAAGCACCTCCTTGATGTCGGCGCGCATGGGATGGTCTTTAATGTCCACGGCCTCCGGAGCCCGGACGAGTTTCTCGGCCTCAAACCGGTTGTCCTGGCCGGATGGGGGCGCCTGGAAGCTGCTGTCCACATTGCCCCGGTCTCCCCGCTGATACAGCTTGTCCAGCCGCAGCTCCTCAATGAACAGCCCGGCGATATCGGCGCGGGACAGGGAATTGGCAAAGGCCACTATGCGCCCGTGCATGGAACCGGGCTCGGCCCGGATGATCTTCTGCACCAGGGACAACTCCTCATCCGCAATGCCGGTCTTGTTGGTATCCATGCCCAGCACCTTGCGGTAGAACTGCTGGGCCTGCTGCAGCTTGTAGGCGTCACGGTAGGCGCGGGCCATGAAAAGGTGCGGGTCGGCGTCACGGCCCTTGGGGTCGAGCTCAACCGCCTCCTTGTAGGCATCCTCGGCCTCCTCCAGCCAGTCATCGGAGGGCTCCCGGGTCATGCGGTGAATCCTGATCTTGGCGGAATAGGCCAGGCGCTTGTCGTTGTCGTTCTTGGCCTCGGACAGCGCCTCCTTGAACATCTTGCGGGCCTCCTTGAAGGTTTCCTCGCGCTGATCCTTGGACATGCGGGGGTCCTGGGCCTTGCTGGCGCGGACAATCGCCTTGCCCGATATGGCCTGGCTGTATTTCTTGTCCAGGCTCAGGGCCAGATTGAACGAATTGTTGGCCTCGCCCATATCGCCCTTCTCCAGGAAGTCATATCCGCGAAGGGTATGGTGGGCCGGGGTGTCCAGCCTGCCGGAGGCCTGCCGGGGTTCCTTTCCGCAGCCGGTCATCAGACCTGAAAGAACCAGCAGCACGGTGGCCGTCCAGATCAGCCTTTTTATCTCGATTAGCCTCATTTCCTCATCTCCAGCAAAGGTTTTGGGTGGGGTGATCACACACCGGGCGTTACATCTCCGCCACCGGGGCTTTTTAAAAAAACATCAGTCGGTTCAGTCGATTACGATCATCACCCGGCTTTCCCTGAGAAATGTCTGTTGCTGGGCCATGTTGCGCAGGGTGTCCGCATCGGCCTGGGAGATCACCAGATCGCTTTTATTGGCCCCCTTGGCTTCCATGGCCTTGATAACCGCAGGATTTCCCCTGACACGGTCATTTTCCGAGGCGGCCTTGACATCCTTGGTGTATCCGACCACCCCGTGCTGAACAGCCCAGGAGCGGTCCACAAAGGCCGAGCCGTAGACCTCTGATCCCTTGGGATCATAAACCTTGGGGCTCATGGCTGGCGCCAGGTCCACTCCGCGGGCATCAATGATCAGACCGGAGTAGGCGGAACCCGGGGCCAGGCTGGACCCGGCGGTGGGAACCTCCACAGGGCTCCACTGCATGGGTGCCCCTTCCTCGCCCATCACCAGGTTCTGGGGCAATACTTCACGAAGTTTGGCCTCCAGCTTCACCTGAATGCTGCCGTCGGAAAAATACTTGGGTTTGCCCACGCTGCGCAGGCCGAACAGCCGGCCCTGAATGGTGGTGTTGACCGAATCGTTTTCCACCATGGCGTTCTGCACGGTCGTGGTGGACGAGATGTTCACCCCCTTGACCAGTTCCAGAATATTCCGGGCCGCATCCAGCTTGGCGGCCCTGATGGCCGTGAGGTTCTTCTGGGTGGCGTTCTTGGAGGTGCTGGACGGCGCGCCCATGCCGATGGCAATGGCAATTCCGTTGGTCCAGTCGATACAGCCGTTTTCCATGGTGGTGGTGCAGCGTTCGTCCAGGGCTTCCTGGGCCTGGCCTGGCCCAACCACCAGCATGCACAGCATTGTCAGCGCTCCAAACGCCTTGATGGCTTTTTTCATGGGCCTTCTCCGAAAAAATGAATGGTTCTTCTTGAAATTACGGTAAGTGGCAAGTCCCCTATCTGTCTCCGATGTATGGATCAGGAGGACTTCAGAGTCCCTGTTAAAACCTTTTCCCGGCTCTCTTGAGCCATTGTTTGAGTGTTATATATTATCATAAATCAACTGTAACAGATAGGTATAACATGCCACTTGTTGTCTTACAGGGTCAACCGGTATGATGAATACTTAGCCGGGCCACAGAAAACCCGGCTGCCCCTTGCGAAAAATACTTTTTCACCAGATTACCGGGCACCAAAAACACTTCTGAGCCGTTGGAAAATATAAGGCCCTCAATCCAGCAGAGGCCCCGCGGTAATGATCCTGCCTGAATATGCCGCGCCGGATGAAACAGCGGGCGCAAGGCGGAAAATACAACCATGGCTTTTTTCAAACGAAAACACTCCTGGGCACTCCCGGAACGGGAGGCCACTCCGGAAAGGATATTCCAGTCCCGCAGACTGGCCCTCAAGAAAATGGGGTATACCGGCCTGGGGCTTTCGGCATGGCTGGGCGCGGGCGGCGCCATGGCCGGCCTGGGGCTGCTCTCGCCCCGTGAGGCCCGGGCATCGGATAATCCTGACTTCATCAGCACGTTCACCGGACTGCCCCCCCTGCAAACAAAGCCCGGTTCGCCGGAAGGCGGGGCCCTGACCCCCACCCATGAAGCCGTGGTGGCCGGCTACAACAACTATTACGAGTTTTCCCGGGGCAAGGACGATGTCTGGTAGCACGCCCGCAGTCTGAAGACGGAGCCCTGGCGGCTGGACGTATCCGGACTGGTGTCCCGCCCCCGGATTTTCGATCTGGACGAGCTGCGCAAGGGAATGGAGCTGGAAGAGCGGATATACCGGTTCCGCTGCGTGGAGGCCTGGGCCATGGTGGTCCCCTGGACAGGGTTTCCCCTGTCGGCCCTATTGGAAAAGGTGCAGCCACTGTCATCGGCCCGCTATGTGAAGTTCACCACCTTCCTGCGTCCCGAGGAGGCCCCCCGGCAGCAGCGCAGAATTCTTTTCGGCAGCGGCGAACCCTGGCCCTACACCGAGGGCATCACCATGGCCGAGGCCATGCACCCCCTGACCATGATTTCAGTGGGAAGCTACGGCCATGTCCTGCCCAACCAGAACGGAGCCCCCCTGCGGCTGATAATTCCATGGAAATACGGCTTCAAGAACATCAAGGCCATCGTGGGAATCGAGCTGGTGAAGGAGCGCCCCAAAACTTTCTGGAACACCCTCCTGCCCGATGAATACGGCTTTGAATCGAATGTGAACCCAGCGGTGCCCCACCCGCGCTGGTCACAGGCCACCGAAAGGGACGTGGCCACGGGCGAGGCGCGGCCCACCTTGTATCTGAACGGCTACGCCGCCCAGGTTGAGCAACTGTACAAAAAGGGTTGAGCGGGCCCTGATGCTCACCAGCGGAAACCGAACAGAAACACCCGGCGGGAATCGGGATCATCGTCGACCTTGTAGCCCTTTTCCACCGTGAAGCGGCCCATGCCGATCTCGAATATCCAGACCCGGCTGAGCACTCCGGCGGAGGTGTGGCCCGCGTTCCAGCCGGCCAGGAAGGAAAACAGCGCCGCGCCATCCTCCTCCGGACCGATTCCTATTTCCAGCCCGGCCCTGGTGCGCACCGTCCAGTGTTTCTCGTTTTCCAGCACCTGGCGGGTCACATCCACGATGTCCAGGGCCGCCGTGTAGCGGATGAAATTGTAGGTGGGCGAAACGGCGATGCCCACCGTGTGCAGCAGGGGCAGCTCCCCGGCCACCGGAATGCCGGTGGAGCGGCGGATCTTGCCGAAGCGCATTCCATAGAAGCCCTCATCCTTGGAATACCCCCCGATATTGAGAATGGAATAGCCGATCCGGGGCCGCCAGTTGCTGGCCCAGGGCAGGGTGATGATCAGCCCTGCGTCCAGGCCGGGAACGTGATAGGTCATGCCCATCATCATGGCCTGGTAGTCCGAATCATTGATCAGGCTGGCCTCCCCGCCCAGGGCTGCTCCAAACAGGGTCTCGGCGTCTATGATCTTGTCGATGCCCAGCCGGCTCACGGACTTGGGCATGATCCCCAGGCTGATGCCGCTGCCCCACTTGGCGGTGTAGACATAGGCGGCTGTGTAGTCGGTGTAGAACTCAAGATGCAGGGCCGGCACATCGTAGGTGAGGCCATCCAGGGGGTTGGTCAGCTCGCCCTGCTTTATCACTTCGATATTGGCCAGCATTTCCGCCCCGACGATATAGGCGTTGCCGCGCTTGGCATCGGTGATGACCGGGGAGCGCATGTTGAACTGGGCGAACACCGATGTGCCCACCATGTCCGACATGGTGAACATGTCTATGCCCTCGAACTTGCTCAAGGCGTCGGAAGGATTGGTGGAGGCACCGAACACGCGCTCGTCCAGCACCAGCATGGGCGTGAATATCTCCACCGAGCCCTCACCCAGGCGGGCAATCCCGGCGGGATTGTAGAACAAAGTGCTGGCCTCGTCCCCCAGGGCCACCTGGGCGCCCCCCATCAGAAGGGGGCGGATGAACTGGATGGAGCGCCTGATTTCGCGGGCTGGAACCGTATCGCACCATGCTGCGGTAAACAGCAGGGCAAACAGGGATAGCAGGATGATAAACCGCCGGGCAGGGGTGCTATTTCCCACCTCAGGAGGCTTTGGCGGTTTTTGTTTGGGCTTGCCAGGCATCGCTGATCTGCTTGAGGTCGATCTTGCCCTTTTCGGCGAGTTCCTGGAAGCGCCGCACAAGCTGCCGCCTTGCTTCCTTGACGGTGTCCTCGTCTTCCTGCGCCGCCCGCAGGCTGGTGACCATGCCGGAGCGGGCCCGCTCCGGAAAGGCCATGATGACCCTCCGCTGGATATCCGGATCCGCGCCCTGCAGGGCCTGCACCACCACGGAACTGGGCATGGTGCGCACGGCCTGGGGCAGAATTTCCTCCGGGACGAAGGGCAGGGCCTCAAAGGTAAAGAACAGTTTGTCCACCTGCTCGGCCAGGAAGATATCCTTAGACTTGATGCCGCGCAGGAGGTGATGGCTTGTTTCCGATGTGGTGCGGCCCATGACATCCACCAGACCCCTGGCGCCGGCCATCTGCAGGCTGCGCTTGTCGGGCATGGTCTTGGCCTTTTCCGCCAGTTCCTCTCCCACCGCGGAAACCATGTCCAGGGGAAGGTCCAGGAAGTTACCCATGTTGACTGCGATTTCCAGCTGCATGTCCTTGGGGAAGCTTTCGATCACCTTGGCGGTATCCTCGGCCTTCATGTTGGCCAGCACGATGGACTTCACCTTCACCGGCTCGTCCTTGATCAGGAACGCTATCTGCTCCCAGCTCAGGCTGTCCATGAATTTGAACGGATTGGGCCTGAACAGTTCCGGATTGGTGACCTCGTTGGCCAGCAGCACCAGGCTGGCCTCCTCCATGGCCCCGATGACGCGGGAGGCCTCGGGCGGCTTCTCGGTGAAAACTGTCTGTTCCAGGGTTTTGTAGGCCTCGGGCCCCATGTGCGGCATGAGGGCCTGCCGGGCAATGCGCTGGCCCAGGCCATGGATCAGCATGTTGATCTTGCCGGGGCTGTCTGACCACGATTCCACCAGGGTTCTGGCCAGCTCGGGACGGGACAGCATCCGCTTGACGATGGAGTGGCGCACCTGGTTGAGGTGGCGCTCATCGGCCATTTTCTTCTGCTCCTCCTCCAGTTCCTTTTCCTCCTCGGTCTTTTCCACCTTCATGGGGCGGGCGGGAACCGGGGGATGCTGGGCATGGGCCAGCTTGGGGTCGGGCATGACCGTGGTGATGAGCCGCGACAACAGCCGGAAGAACACCACCATCATGATAAGCAGGAACAGCCCCCCCACAATGATCAGGACCCACTCGATCAGGCTCAGTCCAAAGGGTCGGGGCCAGCGGTCCTCGTCGATGACCTTCTCCGGCTTTTCTTCCTCCTCCGGGGCCGGAGCCTGTTGCTCAACGACCGGGATCACCTGGATATCTATTCTGTCGCCCCGTTCGCGGCGGATATCGGCCAGAATGGGGACTATGGTCCGCAGGTACTGCATGTCGGATTCGGGCAGGGGCTGCTTCAGGACGATGCGTACCAGCACCTGTTCCACCAGGAATTTTTCCTGGCCCCGCGGGGTGTCCACATCAGTGGGGCGGAACCCGGGCAGGTCAACCGCGCTGGCGGCCGGGATCTCCCGGGGCATTTCCGCCATTCTGCCGTTGACGTTCACCCGCAGCAGAAACTGACCGGTGGGAATGAGTGTGGAGAGCCTTTCGTGGATCAGCCCCTCAATGCGTCTTTCATACTGACCGGGGGAATCGATGAACTGCTCGTTCTGAGCCAGCACCGTCCCGGTGCCCACCGGACCGCACAGCAGCAGGGCAAAAATGAACAGCGCAGAAATATACCGGATATGCTTGGTCATGCTTTTTCGTGCCATCCTTGGCGTTGTATAATGTCCGGCCGGGCACCTTCCCGACCGCTGACTGTTAAAAGCCCTTGCACTGCATTGATACTAACGTCCGTCGGCCTGACCGGGGTTCGGCAGGCTTCACTCCTGCATCCGGTCCACCAGCTCGTTGAGTTCCTTGTTGTCCGGGTCCAGCTCCAGGGCCCGCTCCCAGTATTTAAGGGCCATGGACTTCCAGTTCATCTTGTAATAGAGCGACCCCAGCATGGTATAGGCCTGGGGGTTATTCGGATTTCGCTGAATAGATTGCAGAATTTGTTCCAAAGCCTGCTCATAGCGCCCCTTGAAGAAATAGCGCCTCGCTTTTATCAGGTTTTCCGTGCTTTTGGCCTGGGTAACCATGTCCACCTTGGCGGGCATTGTTTCCTCTGATGCGGCCGGATCTTCCTTCCCCTCGCCGTTTTTACCGGCAGTTTCTTCCTCCTTTTCCGGTGGCTCGGGAGGTTTCTGCAGGGGCGGTTCCTGCATCTGCGGTTTTTCGGCCGCTTGTGGCTCCGCCTCCGGCGGGGGCACGCCGATCACCTTCACCCAGTCGCCGCCTGCGGGATCGAACCCGCCGGACACCCTGAGCTGCTGCTCCACGGCCTTGGTGTTGCCCCGGAAGGTCTCATCCACCAGGATGAACACCTGCCTGATCCGGGAATAGCCGGGGAGCACCGCCCCGGAATCGGTCTGGGGGGTAATGTAGTTGTTGAACCCGGGAAGCTTTATGCGCCCCTGGGAATCCGGGCCGGTCCCGGCGCGGAGATACCCGATATGAACCTCCACGTTGAGCAGCTTGTCGCCCACCAGATCGTGGGCCAGCCGCTGCACCTTTTCCTTTAAAAGCTGCTCCTGCCCCGGTATGTTCATGCCGGGCGGGGTGACAAATTCCACGGCCGGCACGGCACGGGGGCCAGCCAGCAGGGCCAGCGCCGCAAGCAGCACCAGCAGCAGAGGCATATGCAGGGCCGACACCAGGCCTCCGGCGGCCTGCGGCGGACGGTATCCCGGTGAAATATTGTTTTTTCGGCTAAGGGTTATCATTGCGGATTTCCGGTCGGTTTTTGCGCTTCCAGGTAGTTGAGCACCTGATGAACTTCCATGTTCGTCGGATCAAAGCTGACCGCTCGTTCCCAGGCGGCCCGGGCCGCGGTGGGGTTGTTCTGGGCAAAATGAATCGAGCCCTCCATGGCCAGGAAGAATGAGCGCTCGCGGGCAGTGGTGGACCGCTGGAACCCGGCCTGCACAATCCTCAGGGCCTCCGCGTAGCGTCCTTCGTCAAAGGCCATCTGGGCGGCCTCGGCGGCGCCGGGAGCCTTGCCGGAGGGCTGACCGACCTGCCCGGGCATGCCGCCCTGGGAGCCGGACGCGGCCATGCCCGCCATGCCCGCCTGATAGGGAGCAGTCTGACCGGGCTGGTACTTTTCACCCAGCGCCTCCATCAGCTCCTTTTCCGAAAGGGTGGGGGGCATTTCATCCTTGGGCAAAACGGGAAAAGTCTCCTTGAGCACGATCACCTGATCTCCCCGGTTGTAGTCGAACCGCCCCACCACCGGCACCAGTTTGCGCACGAACCGCTCGTAGTATTCCGGCAGGGTCTCATCCAGCAGCACCTTGACCTCCAGCCTTTGATAGGGCGGAGTGGCCTCATCGATACCCCCCTCGGAGGAACGCACGAAAATGGGGAACCCAGGCAGTTTTTCCCGCTCCTGGGACATCTGCGGCTGTTCAATCTCGGGTACGATCTCCGGGTTCCAGATAACGCGAACGGCCAGCACATAGCGACTGCCGTGCACATAGCGCTTCAGGGAGCTGTCGATTCTTTCGGTTACGCTTTCCTCGAAGGCGCGCATGCGCTGGTTGGAAATGCGGTCCATCAGGTTTTCAGACTGGGCGAGAGCCGGGGCGCTCCAGGGCAGCGCCGCAAACAGCGCCGCAAACAGCGCCGGAAGCAGCGCCGCAAACAGCACAGTATGCCGTACTGTCAGTAAAGCAGTCAGTAGAGCAGTCAGTAGAGCAGTCTGCAAAGCCGTCAGCAACGCAGCCGGGCGCACAGGCAGCCCTGCTGCCAAAACCGCCTGGCCCTGTCCCGTGTTTTGCGAATTTTGCGGATTCCGCCTCATTTCCCTTCTCCCCTGGGAGGCTGCGCCGTCTTTGGTGTTCCAGCCGGTTTAGGAGGCGGCTGGGCTCCCGGAGTCCCGGAGGAACCGGGCAAAGGCGGCTGGGTCCGTCCCTGCCTGTTCTTCATGAAGTCCATGAACTTGTTCACTTCCACATTGGACGGGTCCAATGATAACACATACTCCCATTCCTCATTGGCCAGCTGATAGTTCCCCAGGGCGTAATACACAGAGCCCTTCATCACATGGGCCTGGAGATGATCCGGCTGGGTGAGCAGCACCAGGTTTACCTGCCGGAGGGCGCCGTTGTAGTCGCCGGACATCATCAGGTCCTGGGCCTTTTGCAGGTACTGGGCAATCAGCAGGTCCTGAAACTGCCCTTCCGGCCCCCGGACTTCGGGTTTGGTGGCCATGGGCATCACGTTTTCCAGCGAAAGCGGAATCTCCACATCATAAACCGGCTGGTCTATGTTGAGCGTGATGGTGTTCTCCTGACCCCGGAAGTTCATCTTTATCCGGACGATCTGCCCGCCATCTTCCTCCGATTCGGTAACAACGATATGGCTTTCGCCCTGTTTGGTGGCCAGCACGGTCTTTTCAGAGCTGTCGGACCCCATTCCGCTGCATCCGGTAAGCAAAACCAGCAGCGCCAGCAGTCCCGCCAGGGGCGGAAGGCACCGGGCGGAGCGCGGCGTGGCCCTAGAAACGATAGCCGAAGCGCAATTCATAGCCTCCTCCCGACATTTTATCGGTGATCACTCCCCCTGCGGAGGATGTGTCCACGATGGATTCAGTATAACGGTTGGTGGCGACCAGGATGCTCATGCTGTCGCCCACCACGAATTCCAGACCGGCACGGTACAGATTTGCATAATCAAGCTGTTTGGAAAGCAGTTTTCCCACACCCACGAAGAACATCACCCGGGTGGTGCTGGAGGGCATCTGGAGAATATCCAGGCCCAGGGTGGGAATCAGCATGACGCTGGTTTTCAGCTTGATGTGGGGGTCGGGATTACTATCGTTCTTGTCCTTGTAAAAAATCAGGTCCACTCCAAAGGAAAACCGCTTGGTAAGCTTCACCGATTCCTGGACGCTGATCAGAAGGGCCTTGTGGGAAACCCATTCATCGGCAATGGTGATGGGGATGGTCAGTTCACCAAAGCTGAAGGTGAGCGACCGGCGCCGGAAGGCCTTGCGGCCGGCCAGTTCGTCCACCATGATGATGGCCCCGCTTTTGGCCTCGGTGACCTTGATATAGACCGTCAGCTGTCCATCATTGCGGAACATCCCGATATCTATGAACCCATCCACCTGGAGCTTTTCGGCCAGCCTGATCCGCTCCTCGCTGGTGGGAATTCCCTTGCGCAGCTTCAGGATGCCCCTGACGATCTTGGTTTCCAGCTTCTGGCATTCCTGGCACTGCACCAGCTTTATGTTGGGGTTGAATACGAATACCTTGTCCAGGATCACCACCTCGGCCTTGCGGCGAAAGTCAGCGTCAACCTCCCGACCGAAGTAAAAAGAGTTGATGGCCAGGGAGTTCACCCTGTCGGTAACCCGGGCCAGCGAGCCGGCGATCAATCCCACGGCCTCCTCCAGCTGCACCAGGTCCTCGTCCAGGCGGATGGAAAACGA
>JAOUPZ010000267.1 GCA_029879595.1 Deltaproteobacteria bacterium
GCCACCGCAGGGGGTGTCTATGATGGGTTTGAGGTTCAGCTCCTCGGTAAGTTCCTCCAGGCGGCGGGCCTTGTCGGCCACCCGGTACAGCCCGCTGAACACCCTGAGATTTTCCCGCACGGTCAGCCGGTGGGGCAGGTCCACATAGGGCGAGGTGTAGTTTAGCCGGGGCAGTACCCGGTGCCGGTGCAGCAGCATGTCCTCGCCCAGCACCCTCAGGCTGCCGCTGTCGGGGAGCAGCAGTCCCACCAGCATGGACAGGGTGGTGGTCTTGCCCGCGCCGTTGCCCCCCAGCAGGGCCGTGGTGGAGCCGTCACGCACGCTGAAGCTCACGTCATCCACGGCGGTTACGCCGTTGAAGCGCTTTACCAGGTTTTGGGCCTGTATTACAGGTTCAGTCATGGATTCTAGTGCCGACCGCCCTTTTTTTCTGGATTGAAAAAGCCGGGAAGCGGCCGAAGGTTGTTTTCCCTGCCTTCCCGCCCCCAGGTCCTTTTCGGGGACCTGGGGTCTTGGCGGGAGTTTAGGGCTCCGGGCAGGGTGCTGTGCCGTCGTCCGTGCTTCAGGCGGCGGAGGCCGTGATTTTCTTCAGGGTAGGGCGCAGCATTTCGTGGATGGCCCGCGCGTCTCTGATTATCGTGGCGAGCACCTCCGGCTTGACGGCCTGTTTGGGGTCGTCGCCGATGCCGTGGGTGGGGTTTACATGGCTCTCGATGATCAGTCCGTCCGCCCCGTAGGCAGCCGCGGCCAGCGCCGCAAAGGGCACATAGGCGGCCTTGCCCACCGAGTGCGAGGGATCCACCAGCACCGGCGCCCAGGTGCGCTCCTTGAGCAGCAGGGTGATGGACTCGTCCGGGTGGTTGCGATAGCCGTCCATGGTGGGCTGGGTGCCCCGGGGGGTCAGCACTATGTTGGGGCAGCCCGCCGAGACAATGTACTCGGCGGCCAGGATAAACTCATCCACGCCGCCCATGTGCATGCCGCGCTTAAGAAGAACCACCGTGTCCCGTCCGTGCACCTGCTGTCCGATCTCCTTGAGAAGGCCGTAGTTGAGGGCGTTGCGGGCCCCCACCTGGAGCATGTCCACACCGGCGTCCAGGGCGGCTTTGAGCTGCTCGGAGTCCATGACCTCGGTATCCACCGGCAGGCCGGTTTGTGCCTTGGCCTCCATGAGGATGTCCAGGTTCTTCAGCGTGCCCTGGAAGGAATAGGGGCTGGTGCGGGGCTTCCACACGCCGCCGCGGATTATATCTCCGCCGGCTTCCTTCACCGCATGGGCGGTTTCCAGGAAGAACTGGGGGTTGTTATGGTCAATGGTGCAGTGCCCGGCGATAACGGTGAAGTGTCCGTTGCCGATTACCTTGCCTCCCGCCATGATGCGGTGGCTGGCCAGCTCATTGTCCTTGGCCATCAGCTTATAGGGCTTCTGGATGGTGTCCACCCTGTCGATATAGGACAGTCCCTCCACCCGCTTGATGAGCAGGGTGTTGCGCTCGTCGCCCACCATGGCGTAGATGGTGCGGATATCACCCTTGATGGTCTGGAGCTTTATTCCGAACTCTGAGGTGATTTCCTTCAATTCTTTTTCCTGTTCTTCCGTCAGTCTGTTTTCCTTCGGTATTATCATTGTCCTTCATCTCCTGTTTGATGCAGCGTTTGCCGCACGTTTTATCTCACCGCGTATCCCACGGCAGTGCGGCGGCAAAAATAAAAACAAAAAAGGCCATGCGGCCAGTGGCCCCACAGCCTGCTTCGCTTGAGTCTTTAGGGAGGCTTCAAACGCCCGGCCATACAGGGTGGGGTGTTTCCCCGCGGCCGGGCCGCCGGGGCAGACCAGATTCTGGTTCCTGCCCGGACGGTGGGTCTTCACTCATCCAGGCAGGCCGCCAAAGAGGCGCTGCCAGCTAAACCGCTTGTGGCAACACTTGTTTTGTACGCCTTCCCGTCTGTCTGCTCTCATCCAGATATTCCCCGGAATAACCGGTCCGCCGCCTCTTGAATGAAAAATACCCGAGGCGCTGACCCGAACTTGATTTTGACCATATCCAACCTTCTCTCCAGATTGGAATGTGTGTCAAGAAAAAAACAAGTTCTGGCAGATACTTGCCCCCCGGAGAAACCTTATTAACCTATAGCGGAGCCGTGTTTAATCCACCAGCGGATGATATTATTTTAACCGGGAGTGTCTTATCAATATCAACATTATTTGGAAAAACACCCGGTGAAACAGCTAGCGAAAAAAAAACAACTGTCTGGATGCACGGAATTATCACAGAACAAACCGAAGCCGGTTTTTGGATGTATATTGCAAAAAAACTGATAGAATAGTATGCAGTGGTATAAAGGGCTCTCACAAGGGCGGTAACTCAGTCAAATGTACTTATTAGCTGATGGGCCACGGACAAATAACTGTTCGCGGGTTTCGTCATGAATTTTAGTTACAGGAGATAATAATGAAACAGGCATTGATGGCTGCAAGGGTGGTGCTTGCTCTTTTGGCTCTGACACTGATGGGGCCGGCGCATTCATGGGCGGATAACGATCATAAAGTGGTAATCGGGGTTGGCGCGGGTCCTTACGGCTTCCACGGGGTGGACGAGGCCAGGGAGGACGATGGGACCTTCCCGGACATGGATGGGGGCGGCACGCAGCATTTTTATGCGGAGTGGTACGTTCTGGGAAATCTGGGGCTGGGATTCCAGAAGACTCACGCTGATGTTTCGGAAGTGGTTGAAATTGGATTCTTCCCTGTGGAAAAAAGGGTTGATCTGGATATCAACTTTATCACGGTGCACTGGGTTCCTTATGTGAGCTCGAGCAAATATGTCCGGTACATAGTGGTGGGTGGTATGGGCTCGGCAAATTACACACTTTCCTACAGCGCCATTAACAACGTCACCTATGATACCTCCGGCAGCGCGATGATGTTGGGCGCTCTGGTTGACTGGGGTGATGACGGCATTGGGGGGCGGTTCGGGTTGGATATTATCAAGACCAGCCTGGACCCCTTTGACGTTGGAGGAAACAAGGTTTCCGCAGATGGTTCAGGCAACAAGTTCCACCTGGACCTGCGGTACGCCTTCAACTAAATTATTTCAAGGACGCTCGCACCGGCGCTTCAATCGTCCAGGCCGGAGTTGAAGCGCTCCAGGAAGTCCCGGGCGAAGGCGTCATAGTTTCCGGCCAGGATGGCCTGCCGGGCGCCCCGCACCATGTCCAGGTAGAACTGCAGGTTGTGCAGGGTGTTGAGGCGCATGGAGAGTATTTCCCCGGCCTGGTACAGGTGCCGCAGGTAGGCCCGTGAGTAATGGCGGCAGGTCTCGCAGGGGCAGTCGGCGTCCGGGGGGGCGGGGTCCTCGCGATAGCGGGCCTGCTTGATGGACAGCTTGCCCCGGCGGGTGTACAGGGTGCCGTTGCGGGCGTTGCGGGTGGGCAGCACGCAGTCGAACATGTCCACTCCCTCGCCGATGGCCCGCAGCATATCCACCGGCTCGCCCGCTCCCATCAGGTAGCGCGGCGCATCGGCGGGCAGCAGGGGCGCACATGCCGCCACCGTTTCGTACATGGCCTGGGGCGGCTCGCCCACGCTCAGGCCCCCGATTGCATATCCGTCAAAGCCGATTTCCAAAAGCTGCTCCGCGCTTCTTTGCCGCAGCCTGGGGCTGGTCCCCCCCTGCACTATTCCAAACAGCGCCCCTTCGCTCCGGCGGGCCTGTTTGCAGCGGGCCGCCCAGCGTGTGGTGCGCTCCAGGGCGTCCGCCAGGTCTACCTCGTTGGCGGGCAGCGACACCAGGTGATCCAGGCACATCATGATATCCGAGCCCAGGGCCTCCTGGATGGCGATGGCCTCCTCCGGTCCCAGGAACAGCCGCGTGCCGTCCAGGTGGCTCTGAAAGTGCGCGCCCTTTTCATCCACCCGGTTCAGCTCCGCCAGCGAGAACACCTGGAAGCCCCCGCTGTCGGTGAGGATGGGCCGGGGCCAGTTCATGAATCTGTGCAACCCCCCCAGCTTTTGCACCACCTCCTCGCCGGGCCTCAGGTGCAGGTGGTAGGTGTTGCCCAGGATGATCTGCGCGCCCACCTGATCCAGCTCTCCGGGCGTAAGGGCCTTCACCGTGCCCAGGGTGCCCACCGGCATGAATATGGGGGTTTGGACGCTGCCCCGCGGGGTTTCCAGCGTGCCAGCGCGAGCGCGGCCGTCCGTGGCCTGGAGGCTGAAGCTGATCATGGCGTGAACAGTGCTCCTTCCTCGGGCCGCCAGCCGTGCCGCCTTATGTCCACCCGCAGGCCGTTCACCGCCACGCCCTCGGCGGCCAGCAGCCGCGCCTGGTGCTCCTCGCGGCCCTGACCCGCCTCGGTCAGCCGTGCCGGGATGCGTCCTGCGGCGTTGATTACCCGGTGCCAGGGCAACCCGGCGTCTTCCGGCAGTTCCGCCAGCAGCCGCCCCACCATGCGCGCCCGCCGGGGATGGCCCGCCAGCGCAGCCAACTGGCCATAGGTGGCCACCCGCCCCGCCGGAATGGCTCCCAGCAGGCCCCGCACCCG
>JAOUPZ010000268.1 GCA_029879595.1 Deltaproteobacteria bacterium
TACCTCCGACTCCCTTTCGGGAGCGGGAGCAATAGCACTGCCGGCCCCCTTTCGGGACGGGTGCGGTTTTTCCGCCCACGGCGTTATAATAGCGATGATCAACGCCGGCGTGAACATGAAGCGTCGGGATTTTGGCAATTACAAACTGAAAATTCGACAAAAGGCAGAAATGAACCACCAGGATTCTATCAGCGCAGCATCAGTGCCGGCGGCCACCGGGGGCGCCAAAGGAAAGGCAAAAACCGCTCCGAAGGGAAACCGGCCCTTGAAACTGACCCTGCAGGCCCGTGAACCGGGGACGGAACTGCTGGGTTGCCTGGTCCTGTTCCTCACGGAGGAGGGCAGCCTGCCCAAGGGGCTGGATAAATCTCTCAGGAAAACCCTGGAAAACGCTCTGCTGCTGAAGGATTTCACAGGAAAGAAAGGGCAGACCCAGCTGGTGCACGGCCCGGAAAAGACCCCCCAGCGTGTGCTGCTGGTGGGGCTGGGCAAGGCGGACCAGGTGGATCACGAGGGCCTGCGCAGGGCGGCGGGCAGCGCCACCCAGGCCCTGCGGGGACTGAATCTGAGCCGGGCCGGGCTGTGGATGCCCTCCGGGCTGGACAAGGGGCTTCAGCCCCGGCTGGCGGAAGTCATCGCCGAGGGCGCCCTGCTGGGGGCATATGTCTATGAGCAGTTCAAGACCGCCCCGGAGGAGGACAAGGGACGCCAGAAGCTCTCCGAACTGATGCTCTATGACCCGGAGGGCCTGGCCGCCAAGGGTTCCCTGGAGCAGGGGGTGATCCGCGCCGAGGCGGCCTGCCTGACCCGCGACCTGGGGAACGCCCCCGCCAACGAGATGACTCCCTCCCGGCTGGCCGAGGAGGCCCAGAAGCTGGCCAAAAAACACGGCCTGAAATACAAGGCCCTGGACAAAAAGCAGATGGAAAAGCTGGGAATGGGGATGTTCCTGGGGGTCACCGCGGGCTCGCGCCAGCCCCCCCGGCTGATCGTGCTGGAATACAGCCCCCGGGGGGCCAAGGGCACGGTGGCCATCGTGGGCAAGGGAATCACCTTCGATTCCGGCGGGATATCGCTCAAGCCCGGGCAGGCCATGGACGAGATGAAGTTTGACATGTGCGGCGGGGCCGCCGTGCTGGGGGCCATGGAGGCCGTGGCCCGGCTCAAGCCCAAGGTGAACGTGGTGGGGATCGTCCCCGCCTGCGAGAACCTGCCCGACGGCGAGTCGGTCAAGCCGGGGGATATCCTCAGGTCATACTCGGGCAAGCAGGTGGAGATACTGAACACCGATGCCGAGGGGCGGCTTATCCTGGGCGATGCCCTGGCCTGGGGGATCGAACAGTACAAGCCCGACGCGGTGGTGGATCTGGCCACCCTTACCGGGGCCTGTGTTGTCGCCCTGGGGCACTATGCCACCGGGGCCATCAGCAATGATGAAAAGCTGACCGCCCGGGTGGTGACCGCCGGAAAGAGCAGCGGGGACATCGTCTGGCCCCTGCCCGCCTTCGAGGAATACGGCGAGGGGCTCAAGGGCAAATACGCCGACCTGCAGAACATCACTCCGGGCCGGGACGCGGGCACCATTTCCGCCGGGTTGTTCCTCAAGCACTTTGTGGGCAAGGTGCCCTGGGTGCACCTGGACATCGCCGGGACGGCCTGGGGAGTAAAGAGCGTGGGGCACATTCCCAACGAGGGTGCCACGGGGGTGGGTGTGCGCCTGCTGGCGGACCTGCTCTGTAACTGGAACGAAAAAGAATGACAGGCTCTACCCGAACCGGGCGGGCAGGGATGGTATGCAAAAGATGACAACGGGAGAAAAAAACAACGGGGAGAAACCCAGCAGGGGAAAAATTCTGGTGGTGGATGATAACCAGGATTTTCTCAGGCTGATGCAGCTTATCCTGGCGGCCGCGGGGTTTCAGCCGCTGCTGGCCGAAAGCGCACTGAAGGCCATGGAGATGACCGAGGTGGAGATACCGGACGCCATTCTGCTGGATATCATGATGCCCGATCGCAGTGGATTCGAGTTCCTGGGCGATCTGCGCTGGGACTCACGCCTGAAGGACATTCCCGTGGTGGTGATTTCCGCCATGACCCCCAGTCCGGAGGAAATGGAATTTGTCGATGATTTCGCGGTGACCCTGCTGGACAAGGCTGATGCCCCCATGGTTGTGGAGCACCTGGATAAGATACTGAAGAACAGGAAAGCCTGATCCAGCGTGGCAAGGCAGGCCCCCCGGTAAGACAGTCTGCCGTAAAGACGTCTGCCGTAAAGACGTCTGCCGGACAGGCAATTCATCGGACAGGAGATTCACCGGACTGGCATTCAAGAAACAATAACAAAGGAGACATAAAACGATGAAAGGAAAAAATGAACAGCAGAACGTGCCCCAGGGCATATTTGCCAAGGCGCTGTTGCTGATACTGTTTGTGGGGATTTACGACCTGGTGCAGCTTACCGCGGTGTTTACCGCGCTGGTGCAGTATGTCCTTCAGGTGAGCGGCCGCGGCCCCCTGCCCCGGTTGCAGCAGCTGGGGGGAACACTGTCGGTGTACGCGGGGCAGGTGGTGGAGTTTCTCACCTATCGGGAAAAGTACGTTCCCTTCCCCTTTGGCACCTGGCCTAAACAAAACCTGGAGGAGCAGCCGGGGGAACCGGCCGGCCCAGCCGCCGGTGAAGCCCAGGGGGGCAAGCCGTCAGAACCCGCCAAAGGAGCCGCCAAGAGCGCGGCCAGCGGTGCCGCCAGTAGTGCCGCCAAGAGCGCGGCCAGTAGTGCCACCAAAAGCACCGCCAAGAGCTCCGCCAAAAGCACTGCCGGGGGAGCCCCCAAAAAGAGCACCGCCAAGAGCACGGGTAAAAGCACAGCCAAGAGTACCGCCAAGAGTGCAGGGAAGGGAGCACCCAAAAAGAGCGCGGGTAAAAAACCCGCCGGGGGTGCCGCCGGAAAGGAAGCTGAATAAGAGGCCGGTCAGAACTGCCGCCGCACGCCCAGGTAATGCACCATCACATAGGGTATTCCCGGCACGATGCTGTATACGCCCTCCCAGGCAGCGGAAAACACCCGGCGCAGTTCCACTTTGCCGCCCACATAGAGCTTGTACTGGTAGCCGGGCATGAACTTTCGGCTCTGCTTGTAGAACCGGTCGTCATCGTAATTCTCGATATTCTTCCAGGAGTGGCGGAAGATGAGCGAGGGCCCGAAATAAAACCCCAGGCGGGTTCGTTCACCCCAGTCCCAGCTCCAGTGCCCCCCGGCGGTGAGGTATCCCGACGGCTTGTTCATGGAGTCGCGGTACCAGCCCGCCACATACCGCAGGTGCCCGGCCCCCAGGCGCGGTGTTTCCAGGCGCTGGTCATAGTATGCCTCCAGCCCCGGCATGAGGATCACCCGTCCCTCCCTGTCCAGCCTGCGTGGATATTGCCGGCCCAGCTCATAGGTTTCGCGGCGCAGATGGATGGTTATCACGGGCGTTTCCAGCCCCAGGGCGTCGGCCCGGGCACTGCCCGGCGCGGCCGCCAGCAGCGCCGCCAGCAGTGCCACTATCTGCACCGGTACCAGCAGCACCGGTACCAGCAGCACCGGCACCATCAGCACCGGCACCATCATTGCTGTCACCGGTGCGCCCGCTGGTCGGAACACCCCGCCGCCAGGCGGAAATATCCACCGCCGAGAGGGCCCTTCCGCCGGGGCGGCCGTCCGGCTCCGGTTAAAACTTCTCCAGGAACCCAAGAATCGGATATTTTTTTTGTGTTCCGGTTTCCGTTGTGATTCCATGGGGCTAATGCCTATCACAGGGGGGAGATGTTGGTGGCCCGGCACAGGGAATCTGCACAGGCCATATTAACAGGAAACAGGGAACCAGTTGCAACCGGCCGGAATGAAATTTCATGAGTGAATCCGCCGTTTTCACATTGGAAGGGGTGGAGAAAAAATTCGGGCACAGGCACGCCCTGCGGGGGGTGAGCTGTGAGCTTCTCAAGGGGGAGTACATCCTGCTCCTGGGCAATAACGGCGCGGGCAAGTCAACCTTGATGCGCATCATGTCCACCCTGATGCGGCCCTCGGGGGGGCAGGTGCTTTACCATGGGATTCCGCTGCACGGCTCGGGGCCCAGGCTCCGGGCAGAGCTGGGCGTGATATCCCATGACAGCAGGTTCTACCCGGATCTGACGGCCATGGAGAACCTGCGGGTTTTCGGTACGCTGTATCAGGTGGAAAACGTGGCCCAGGTCAGCGAGAAATGCCTGGAGGAGGTGCGGCTGGCCGATGTGCCGGATGTGCCGGTGCGGGCTTTCTCCTCAGGGATGCTCAAGCGGCTGGCCATTGCGCGCTTTCTGCTGTACAACCCGCCGGTGCTTTTGCTGGACGAACCGTATTCGGGCCTGGACCAGGCCTCCATCGCCCTGTTCGACGGGTTTCTCCGGAAATTCCGCGACTCCGGGGGGACGACCCTGATGGTGACCCATCAGTTCACCGGGGGGGTGGGGCTGGCGGACCGCGTACTGCTTTTG
>JAOUPZ010000028.1 GCA_029879595.1 Deltaproteobacteria bacterium
CTGGTCCATGAGGCGGGGGTTCCCGCAGGGGCGCTGGCCTGCCTGCCCGGCCTGGGGCCGGAAGTGGGCGCGCATCTGGCCCGGCATCCGGAGGTGTCATTCGTGGCTTTTACAGGCTCTCTGGGGGTGGGGCTGGAACTGCTGGAAGGCGCTGGACGGGTTCCTCCGGGGCAGCACATCATCAAACGGGTGGTGGCGGAAATGGGGGGCAAGAACGCCATTATCGTGGATGACGACGCCGACCTGGACGAGGCCGTGCGCGGGATAATGACCTCGGCCTTCGGATTTCAGGGGCAAAAGTGCTCCGCGGCCTCCCGCGTGGTGGCCCTGGATGGCATATACGACAGGCTGGCGGAGCGCCTTGCCGGGGCGGTACGCGACCTCAGGGCCGGGCCGCCGGCTGATCCGGGCAGCGATATCGGGCCCCTTATCAACCGGGCCGCCCTGGAAAAGGTGCGGCACTACATCGAACTGGGGCGCACCCAGGGGCGCGTGCTGGCCGAAACCGCCGCCGCGCCGGAAGAACCGGCGGGCTGGTTTGCAGCCCCGGTGCTGCTGGACGGGCTGCCGGAGGACTCGGCGCTGCTTGCAGACGAGATATTCGGCCCGGTGCTGGTGCTGCAGCGGGCCCGCAGTTTTGCTGAGGCTCTGCAACTGGCCTCACATCAGCGTTACCGGCTTACCGGCGGGCTGTACTCGCGGCATCCGGAGCATATCAGCCGGGCCCGGCGTGAATTCCAGGTGGGCAACCTGTACATCAACCGCCCCATCACCGGGGCCATTGTTCAGCGCCAGCCCTTTGGGGGGCTCAGGCTTTCCGGCAGCGGCTTCAAGGCCGGGGGGCCGGACTATCTCCTGCAATTCATGGATACCCGCACCATCAGCGAGAATGTGCTGCGGCAGGGTTTCGCGCCGGTGACCAGGGGGTTTTTCGGTGGCAATGGCGGCGGGGTGGAGTAAACCTGTTCAACGGCACCGTCCGGCCCGGCAATTGCATTCCAAAACTGAAAAGGCAAACCGGCCCGCCGCAGTGGCGACGGGTGGAAACTGAAAACCATTGCCGCCGGACGGGACAGGCCTTGCGGCCTGCCGCCGGTCAGGGAGTGAAAACAAGATGCGAGTGATCCAAAGCATATTCGACCGCCATGTGGACCTGCTCCACAAGTCGCTGGACATGCGATCCCGGCGCAACAACCTCCTGTCCGGGAACATCGCCAACGTGGAAACCCCGGGCTACAAGTCCAAGGATCTGGTGTTCGAGCAGGCCCTGGGCAAGGCCATGAAGGCGGATATCCCCGGGCCCTTGCGCATAACGGACTCCCGCCACATGGATGGCCGGGGGCTGGTGCCTTTGGAGCAGGTACAGCCGGAGGTCATTCTGACTTCCAACCCGGTGGGCAACCTGGATGACAACAGCGTGGACCTGGAGCGGGAAATGGCCAAACTGGCGGAAAACCAGCTCAACTACCAGGGCCTGACCCAGATGATCGGTCATAAATTCGCCCAGCTAAGGGCCAGCATACGTGAAGGAGGTGTCTGATGAACTTTCTTACCGCCATGGGAGCCAGTTCCTCCGGGATGGCCTCCCAGCGTTTTCGCATGAACATCATCTCGGCTAATCTGGCCAATGCCGAGACCACCCGCACCCCTGAAGGGGGCCCCTACCGGCGGCGCGATGTGGTATTCGGTGCCCTGCCGGCGGCCCGGACCTTTGAGGAGGAGTTGCGCAGCAAGGCCATTCAGGACAATCCGCTTCATTCCAAGGTGCTGGGGGTGGTGATTGACGAGCGGCCTCCCATGCTGAAGTTCGATCCGGGCCATCCAGACGCCAACGAGGACGGCTATGTGGCCATGCCGAACATCAATACCATGGAGGAGATGACGAACCTCATGCTGGCCAGCCGCACCTACGAGGCCAACGTGACCTCCTTTAACGCCACCAAGGCGATGGCGCTGAAGGCCATGGAGATAGGCAAGGCCTGATAGGGGCCGGTCGCCCGGCCGGTGTTGAACCGACGGGAAAGGCCAAAAGCTTGCATTACTGATGGGCAGGAGTTTGAAAAGCCCGCCGGGGAGTTGGTACAATGGGTTGCACCAATCCCAGAACGGCAAAGGCTCCCGGCAATACGTCAGGGAAAAGCTGTCCCGGAGAGGCTTTTCGCCAAACCTGGACGGCGGGGGCTCATGGCCCGGCAGAACATTCCCCGGGGTGATCCGGGAAAAAATTGCCGAATGGCGGAACGGGAAAAAATTTCATATGGCATCAACAACCATGATTTGCGGACACAGATTTTCAATACACGGACACAGTATTTTTTCAGGTCACAGTATTTGCGTAACCAATAGTCATATAACACATCGGGGAGGCCAGGAGGGGAGATGAAGGACGTGATTATCGGAAACATAAAGCCCGTTGACGGCAGTCAGCGCACCTCCAGGGCGAAGGAAAAAGGCAAAACCTCCGGACAGGGGGTGGAGTTCCAGAAGAATCTGGAAAACGCCCAGGTCAATATCAGCAAGGCCGGCCAGGAGGCCAAGCCCGCCTCCGGTGAACTGACCGCATCAAATGTGCAGCAGGAAATGGTGGCTGCCAACAAACAGCTTGAACAGATGATGCTTGCCAAGCAGCATCTTTCCAAGGCCTATCAGATGGTTCAGCAGGGCAAGGCCGACAAGAAGGAATGAATATGAAGGTTGATCTAACGGAGAATTTGTCATGGAGATGAATCCCATAAACCCATTGGGCGCGAAACAGCTCCCTGCCGGCGACAGCAAAACCGCCGTCAAGGAGATGTCCGATACGTTTTCGCGCATGTTTGAAGAGGTGAACGGCCTACAGCATGAAGCTGATCGCAAGATCGAGGAATTCGCCACCTCACAGGAAAAGGATATTCACGGCACGATGATCGCCCTGCAAAAGGCCGATCTGTCGTTGCGTCTGTTCATGCAGGTCCGTTCCAAGCTGACGTCCGCATACCAGGAGATAATGCGGATGCAGATGTAACTGGCCGCAGCCGGTTGTCCTCCTTCCGGGGTAGCCCGCAGCCCTGACCAGGGCGGTCTTCCCCGGAGCCAGCATTCCACAGGGGGTTCCACCCCCAAACCCCCTGCCTCTTTCCCGGCCTGCCGGTCGTGGTTCATGGCCTGGGGCACTGCCATCCATCCTACAACCTGATTTTTCCGTTGCTGGGCCAGGCTCCCGGGGTGCGCTTCTGCGCAAAGGTGTCGCCATGGCCGTCAGGGACACCTCCGGCTCTAACAGGCGTGACGAAATGGAAAGGCGGATCAGCCTGGAACTTCTTCCCGGCTGATCCGCCCTGATTACTGCGTTCCGACAACTTTGTTCCGACAACTTTGTTCCTGCTACTGCGTCCTATCGGCCCTTCGGCTGGGGACGCCTATTCCACATACTCGCACTTGCTGGCGGCCGTGCGGGTATCCATGTTGCGCCCGCGGTTGATGTGATCCTCGATTTCCGCCGCGGTGCCGAGGATCCGGCCGAACAGGAACACGGTGAAGGCGATGCTCTCCAGCTCGTTGTCCTTGATCTCACCCCGGTTGTAGGGCTCCCAGAGAAGCTTGAGGATGATAACCGCGATGACCGCGTCCACGTTGACGCAATAGACGTTCTTGGAAACGCCCGCCTTGAACATCGCTTCCACCAGGTTGTGGTAGAACTCCAGGAACACGTTGTAGGAACCGCGGTTCTTGAACAGGTCCCGCACGAATACTTCGCGGGGGTCGTGGTTCACCGGCTGTCCCTTGAAGACCGGATGGTTCACGCAGGGAATCTTGGCGTAGGTGATGTTGCCCACTTCCTTTTGCCTGTCCTTGTACAGCCGGTACTCCTCGGCGTATTTGGTGGCGATTTCCTCCAGGTTGAGTCCGTGATGTTCATCTCCCGGGTCCTTCAGGCCGGAGTCCTTGAACCGGTCCAGCAAAAAGGCGATGGCCTCGTAGCCGTTTCCGCCATGGGCGAATCCGGTGTGGGTCAAAAAGCCGATGTAGCCCTTGTTGATCTGCACGCGGAAGGGGTCCTCCGGGCCGTCTGCGCTGACCGCGCCCTTGGCTCCCTGGGCGGAGATGGTTCCCGGGCCGTTGCTGATGACCAGACCCAGGATGATGTTGAAATCATCCAGCTCCTCCTGGGTGGGCCGCCTGCCAATGAGGGCTGTGTAGGCTGTTTCCCCGAAGCTCATCCCGGAGATCATTTCGCCGATATCCAAGTCGAGGAAGCTTCCGGCTCCGTGCTTTGCAGCCGGGGCGGCAACACCCACCAGGGTGGCGCACACCTTGAAGTGCCAGGGCAGGTTGTTGATGGTGATCACCGAGACCCGCTTGCGCATGAAGGGAGCCCAGGCCAGCGTGGTGGTGATCGCGCCCAGCAGGGCGTCCGTGGTGGCATGACCGCCGCCGGTCCGGGCCAGCTCCAGCACAAAGTCCACGAATACCGACTTGATGCCGGAGTTTGCCACGGCATTGGCTATGTGGCTGGCCAGGGCATCCGGTTCGGACTGGATGAAAACCGAGGCATCGGTCTGGGACAACTGCTCGGAGAAATCGAAACCGGAGTTTATCGGATCGGTGATGTTCTTATGCTGGAACAGCTCTCTGAGGGTATCGGCCGCCTTGCGTGATTTATCAACGGTGGCCGGCCCCACAATGGCCGCTGCCGCTGAAAGCACGCTGTTGGGCGAGCTCTTGGCCGCCCGGGCCGCTTCCGCGGCTGCCAGGGCGGGCTGCCCATGCTGGTTCATCATGGCGTTGAGAATGATCCCGGCCAGTTTGGCTCCCTCATTGGTGGGGTACTCCCTGATGAGGGACATAACCAGGTTTTTCTCCAGCGTGTACCTGGTGGCGTCCAGCACCGAGATGTTGTGCACCTGGGTTACCTGGGTCTTGGGATCCATCCGGGAAGCTCCCGAGGCATCCTTCATGTTGCGCCGCGGGAAGGTGGCGCCCACCTGCTTGTTGACGGTTTCGATCTGTTCGCTGTACGGCTCAATGGCATTCACCACCGGCACATCCAGCTCAGGGGGCAGTTCCACTCCCATGTTGTTGCCGAACCAGGCCTTCTTGGAGAGGTCTCCCTTGGGGGTGAAGTCGGGCTTGACCCCGTTGGCTTCCATTACCAGGTTCAGCGCTTCCGGGATGTGGGCGATGTTGATAACCACCGCGCCCTTCTTGGAATAGACCGGCTTTTCCGGGGTGAAGATGTTGTCCACACCGAAGTAGTTCATGAACCACTTTTCCTTGGCCAGGGCATCGTCACCGGAGCCGGCCAGTGAGCCG
Organism: Deltaproteobacteria bacterium; assembly: GCA_029879595.1. Lineage (GTDB taxonomy): Bacteria > SAR324 > SAR324 > SAR324 > JACQKK01 > JAOUPZ01. The sequence continues at coordinate 5,293 of JAOUPZ010000028.1, forward strand.
GCATGTCCCACGGCCTTGCTCAGGCGCTTCTTCCAGCGTCCCACGATGCAGGTCACCACGGGCTTGTTGAACTTCAGGGCGGACTCGTAATACCCGCCCGGCTCGATATACATCACGCCGGCCTTGGTGCGCTTGTCGTTTTCCATGGCGTTGACAAACTCGGGGGCCGAGAAGTGGATATAAATATCCTTGCCGCTGGAGATGGAGGTGGTGGTTCCCCAGCCCTTGCTGAGCAGGTAAAAGGCGATGGTTGTGGTGAAGTTGCCGGAGTTGGAGTAGATGGCCACCGATCCGGGGATCAGGGATTCCTCCGGGTGTGTGCCTCCCAGGGCGCCGCCAATACGCACCTTGTTGTGCGAATCAGCCACCCCAAGGGCGTTGGCTCCGAAGATGTCCAGTCCGTACATCTGCCCGATCGCCCTGATAATGCGGGCGTCCTTGACGGGAACTTTTTCCGTGAGGATGACGATCTTCTTGAGTTCCGGGTTGGAACGCGCCACCTCGGCCACCGCATCGCGCACCCCGCTGGGGGGCAGGTAGATCACGGCTGTGTTGAAGGCGTGGCCCGCGGCCAGCCCTTCCGGGACGTTGTTGTACACCGGAACGTTGCCCGCCGGGGTTTCCAGCACCTGCCCGGACCGGCCGGGCATTGTCCCGAAGACCACGTTGCCGCCAGAAAAGGCGTGACTGGTGGGGGTCACCCCGCGGCTTTCATTGCCCAGGATATTGAGTACGCATATCCGGTCTTCCTTGGTGGCGATTTCCTCAAGGGAGTCGATCCCCACAAAATATTTTGAGAAACTCTCACTTCCACGTTTGTGCATGATTTGGCCTCAATTCTTTCAACAACTGTTGTTATTCAAAATTCCGGGTTGAAGTTCCAGCATCGGTTCGGCAGTCGCTTGATCCGGGTCGGAACGGAAACACCTGGATGGACTGGAAGAAGCAGTGCCATGTCTATATCTATAGAGCGCCGGCCAGGGGATCAGCCCCGGGCTTTCAGCATCATGGGCCTAACACCTTCCTTCTTCATCCAGTCGTCAACGTCCTTGGCATAATTGACAATTTCACTCATTGCGCTGTCGTGGCCGAAGAACCGGTATGGTATCCGCAGATCCTCCAGGGTGTCCCTGAGGTAGGCCATGCCCCGCACCAGGTTCGGGCCGCCCCGTCCCACCACCACAAAGAGCGGCTGGGGGCCGTTTTTGGTGATGAAGGAGCGCAGGCCGTCTCCCATGGCGCGGAAGGTTTCAAAAATATCCGTGTTATTGGCCTTGCCGCCGATGATGAACAGCACGTTGCTTTGGGGGAGCCAGTATTTGTAGCAGATATCCGCCACCTGCTTCATTTTTTCATACGGGGGATTTCCTCCAAAGTCCGAGGAGATGGTGGCCCGGTCGCTGAGCAGATCCGACACCAGCGCATTGGCGCCCCCCCCGAAGGTCATGGGGGTTATCGTTCCCTTGTCGTTGATCACGAACACATCGCTTTGCCCCTGGTAGGTGCGAAGCTGGTTGATCTCCTGCTCAAACTCCGAATAGTCGGAGGCAAACGCGCTGTTGGGGATTCCCAGGCGCATCCAGTTGGGGTCGTCCCGGTCAAATGAGCACTTGAAATCACAGGCCACCGGCACCAGCCGTTTGTTCTGGGGCATCATCCGGATCGGGTTGAGCTCGAGCATGGTCATGCCGTAGTTGTGGTACAGATCCCACAGCTTGGGCAGATGCTGAACCAGCGGGCTGATCAGTTCCTGGGGGGCTTCCAGTTCGCGCAGGGCGTTGGAGACGATGAAGCCCTTGAATCCTGTCAGGGGGTCAAAGGGGATCACCTTCAGCTTGTCCGCAGGCAGTTCCTCAATATCCATCCCCCCGTGATGGGTGATGGTGATGGTGGGGGCCCGGAAGCGCGTGTTGTCGGAAATGGAAAAATAAATCTCATGCTCGGCCGGAATGGCGCTTTCATAGGTGACGCCTTCCGCCTTGGCCACGTTGTTCTCCGAGATATGCTCAATGAAGAACAGCCGTTCCTTTTCCCGCAGGGCATCCTCCACGCTGTCCACGCGGCCCAGAAGTCCCATTTTGCCTTTTTTGCCCACGCCCCCTTTGAAAATCGGCTTGATAAAAATCTGCTTGTGACGCTCCAGCAGATCCTTGATCTCGCCGGCACTTGCGTCCGGCCCCAAAACATCAGCACAGGGGAAGTCCACATATTTCAGCAGCTTGTGCCCCCAGTATAGTCCTGTTAGTTGCATGTATCGGCACCTGTTATAAAGAGAATTGTTGGCGGCTCAGGCCCGCTGGAGGACAGGTCCTCCATTGCCGGGGTCCCAACGCCGGTTGGGGAAATCTCCGTTATTGTAATTGAGCTTGTGGACTGTAAACCAATCCTGAAACAAACTCCCGTATTCCCAGTCGTCATTGGACGGCTGCCGGGCATTTCAAATCCTCCCAAGGCTCTTGCCGAGAAGATTTCCACAGTCTGCCACAGAGCCGTTTTCAGCGGCCGTTCCCTGGGAAAAAAACTAAATTCAATAGTTTATTCAGTGGTGAACCCTCCCCCAGGAGGACTCAATCCAGTCTTTTACAATAAAAAGGCTTGTTCTTCAACCCCAAATTGTTTGACACCTTTTACATAACCCAAAAGATTCCTGATATCAAATAATATTGAACCCCTTTTCAGCGGAAAATCTCATTCATCAGGTGGCTGGTTAAAGCCGGTGACTCTGTGGGAAGTCATGCGCCGGGAAGGATTTTGGTTGCCTGTACATGGGGAACCGTGAGAAAAGAAACATCGGGGAACAGTTTCAGGGATAACTTCGTCTGGCAGCCAAACCTCATTCAGAGTGAGTGTTTGGCCCGGGTGGATGGTTGTGTCCTGCATAGGCTGGGCTCCGGCACGGCTAAAAACCGGAAACAATTTTACTAAAAACAAAGCAGCATCCTACAAGAACCAAGCCGGTAAGAAGAAACCGAAGTAAAGGGCCGGGAAAACACTATGCAACTACGGGAAGATCTGCCAATGGTCAGCCGCCTGATGGTGGCCAACAGGGGTGAAATAGCGATAAGGGTGTTCAGGGCCTGCACCGAACTGGGAATCCGCACTGTGGCCCTGTATTCCGAAGAGGACCGCCTGGCCCTGCATCGGTACAAGGCTGATGAAGCCTATCTGGTGGGCAAGGGGAAGACCCCCGTGGCGGCCTACCTGGATATTGAGGATGTAATCCGTCAGGCGCATCTGCACGATGTGCAGGCCATCCACCCCGGTTACGGCTTTTTGTCGGAAAATCCTGAGTTCGCCAGGGCCTGCAAAGCCGCGGGATTGATTTTTATCGGGCCGGAACCGGAGGTTCTGGAAAAAATGGGCGATAAGCAAAAAGCCCGCAAGGCCGCTCAGGAGGCCGGTGTGCCCGTGGTGCCGGGGTCTGAGGGAGAAGTATCCGAGCTGGAGGAGGCCCGCGAAATATGCAGCCGGATCGGGTATCCGGTGATGATCAAGGCCGTGGCCGGTGGCGGCGGAAGGGGCATGCGCAAGGTCCAGAGCGAGAAGGAGCTCGAGCAGGCCATGCAGGAGGCCTCCCGTGAGGCCAAGGCCGCCTTTGGCAACGCGGGCGTGTTCATAGAAAAACTGGTGGATGCCGCCAGGCATATAGAAGTGCAGGTGCTGGGTGACAAGCATGGCAATATCGTGCATCTGTTCGAGCGTGACTGCACGGTGCAAAGGCGTCATCAGAAGGTGGTGGAAATCGCCCCCGCGCAGAACCTTTCACCCCAGACCACAGAGAAGCTTTTCGGGTACGCCCTTAGCCTGGCCCGGCATGTGAACTACACCCACGCCGGCACGGTGGAATTCCTGCTGGACACCAAAGGAGTGCCGTACTTCATTGAGATGAACCCCCGGATTCAGGTGGAACACACCGTCACCGAGGAGATTACCGGAAGGGACCTGGTTATCGCCCAGATTCTCATTGCCCAGGGCTACCGGCTGTCCGACTCCCCCATAAATATTTCCGGCCAGGATGCAATCACCCTGAAAGGGGCGGCCCTGCAATGCCGGGTCACCACCGAGGATCCCAACAATAACTTCATGCCGGACACCGGGCGCATTCTGGCCTACAGAACCGGAGCCGGTCCGGGAATCAGGCTGGATGGCAGCACCGCCGGCGAGGGCCATCGCATCAGTCTTAGCTACGATTCGCTGTTGTTCAAGATCACGGCGCGGGCCCTTACCTTCCCCGAGGCGGTGGCCAAGATGCACCGTTCGCTGAGGGAGTTCCGGGTCAGAGGGGTCAAGACCAACATCCCTTTTTTGGAAAACGTGATCCAGCACCCGTCCTTTCTTTCCGGAGAGGTCACCACGAGTTTCATAGATGATCACCCCGAACTGATCCGTTATTCTGAGCGCAAGGACAGGGCCACCAAAATCCTGAACTTCCTGGGATCGGTCACCGTGAATCACGACCCGCACCTGAAGGTGGGCAAGGGGGAACGCGAGTTTCTGGCCGCCCCGATTCCGGATGTGGACTGTGAGCAGCCTCCGCCGGAGGGAACCCGGCAACTGCTGGAAAAAATGGGGCCGACGGAATTTGCAAAGTGGATCAGAAACCAGGAGCGTCTGCTGATCACCGACACCACCTTCAGGGACGCACACCAGTCACTGATGGCCACCCGGGCGCGGACCTACGATCTTCTGGCTATTTCGCCGGCCACGGCCAGGATGCTCCCCAATCTGTTTTCCATGGAGGTATGGGGAGGGGCCACCTTTGACGTGGCATATCGCTTTTTGAAGGAATCCCCCTGGAAAAGGCTGGAAAAACTGCGTCAGGAAATACCGAATATCCTGTTTCAGATGCTGCTCAGGGGATCGAACGCGGTCGGTTATACGGCCTATCCGGACAATGTCGTCCGCCACTTCATCCGGCAGGCCGCCGACTGCGGAATAGACCTGTTCCGGATTTTCGACTCGCTCAACTGGGTGGAAAACATGAAGGTGGCCATTGAGGAGGTGCTCAAGACGGGGAAAATCGCCGAAGGGTCAATCTGTTATACCGGCGATCTGACCAATCCGAACGAAACCAAATATACCCTGGACTATTATCTGAACATGGCCCGGGAACTGGAAAGCCTCGGGGTGCATATCATAGCCATCAAGGACATGGCCGGGCTGTGCAAGCCCTATGCGGCGGAAAAGCTTGTCAAGGCGCTCCGGGAAAACGTCAAGCTGCCGGTGCATTTCCACACCCACGATACATCCGGCAACGGGCTGACCTCGTTTTTCAGGGCGGCGGAGGCCGGCGTGGATATCGTGGACTGCGCGATCAGTTCCATGAGCGGACTGACCAGCCAGCCCAACATGAACTCCCTGGCGGCCGCCATGAAGGGCTCTTCCCGCGATCCGGAACTGGATGCGGGAGCCCTGCAGGAGCTTTCCAGCTACTGGCATGTGGTGCGCAGCTATTACTTCCCGCTTGAGTCCGGATTGAATTCCGCGGCGCCGGACGTATACGAGCACGAGATTCCGGGCGGACAGTACTCCAACCTGGTGCAGCAGATACAGGATGTGGGGCTTTCACACCGCTGGGAGGAGGTGAAGCGTACCTACAGGGAGGTGAACACCGCCTTTGGGAATATTGTAAAGGTGACACCAACCTCCAAGGCTGTGGGTGACATGGCGCTGGCGCTGGTCAGCGGCAACATGACCGCGGCGGACCTGGACGATGAGAGCAAGGACATCACCTTCCCGGACAGCGTGGTCAAGCTGTTCTCCGGTCACATGGGACAGCCCATGGGCGGGTTCCCGGAAAAACTGCAGAAACGGATTCTCAAGGGCAATGCCCCGTTAAAGGGCCGGCCCGGGGAACAGCTTCTGCCGGCCGACATGGAAGGAGCGCGGGAGAAAATCCAGGAGCAGTTTGGTGTGAAGCTGAGTGAAAGAGAGCTGTCCGGATACCTGCTCTACCCGCAGGTTTTCACCGAGTTCATGGAGTTCTACAAGGAGTATGGCGACCCGTCCAACATTGATACGCCGACCTTCTTTTATGGTCTGAGGGTGGGTGAGGAAACCCAGGTGGAAATTGAGAAGGGCAAGAGCCTCATTATCACGCTGCAGGCGATCAGCCAGATCATGGAGGGCGGATACCGCACCATATATTTTGATATGAACGGGCGGCCCCGGGAGGTAACCGTCCATGATGATTCGGTGCCCAGGGACACCCATGTTACCCGCAAGGGAGACCCCCACGACGCCTTCCATGTGGTGGCCCCCATGCCGGGCAAGCTCAGCCGGCTGGAGGTGGCGGTCGGGGAGAAGGTCACCAAGGGCGAGGTGGTGGCCATCACCGAAGCGATGAAGATTGAAAACGCCGTGAGCGCCAAGACCGATGGCGTTGTGAAGGAGATTCTGCTTCAGCCGGGAGACCCCCTGGACGCGGGCGATCTGATAATGGAGCTGGGTACTTCATAAGCATGGACGGGGTAAGCACTCCCAGCCTGTTGAATGCGCTGGGAAAAAGGAGCTGACTCACTGGACAGCAATAATAAAATGCACTATTATTTTATAATTGTTTTTCCGGGGTATTTAAAAGAAGCGGGAAGTGGGTGAAGCAGAAAATATCGTAAAACAAAATGTGGTAAAATTGACAAACCGTGGTAAAAAGGGGCAGGATTGGCAAGCAGGAGAAAGACAAAAAAGATGGTCATGGCGGCAAGAGACGATGGGGAAAACTACCGCCGGACCACATGCTGAACAGCAGATGGGTAAATAGAAGGGTAAATAGTAGGGATGTTAGGGGGAAACAGTTTGGCAAGGCGACTGGTTGAAGCGTAACAAGCCGGGAACAACCATGAACGAAGGAAAAAGCCGGCAAGTCAACGACTGGGAGGAAGCACTCCCGGTCTGACACCGAAATGGAGTCTGGCGCAATTTGCTGCCCGTCACAGGGGCAGGTGCGGTTCAGCCAAAAGCGGAAAAGCTCGATACTTGCATTTCAAAAGATGCTTTTACGCCTAGCCAGCCGAGTGGCTGGAAAATCAGGGCCAAAAAAATTGGGGCAGAAAATAAGGGGCAGAAAATAAGGGGCAGAAAATAAGGGGCAGAAAATAAGGGGCAGTAAATAAGGGGCAGAAAGTATCGGGGGTGGGACGGGGTTTCCCAGAATATATATCGGTGAAAGAAGTCAGGGGCACAGGGGTCTCAGAAGTGAAATAATCACCGGATAAAAACAGACAAGGGCTGGTTGAAGTTCAGGTCTGTATCTGGAGCAAGGGATGAAGCCGGGGAAATATATAATTTTATATGTGTTTTCGGGGGTAGTGCTGGCGTTTGCGCCGGGGCTGGCGTTTGCGCAAAACGGCAACGGCAATGGAAACGGCAACGGATACGCGCTTTTTCAAATGTCCGTGCCAAAGGGGTCCCTGGGGCTGGTTTGGGAGAAAAACATCTGGAAAAACTACGCGGCCAACCAGACATATGAAAGCCAGGAGTCAGTGCAGAAGAAAGAGCTGCGGCTCTCCTCGGACATCGTCATTTTCCACAAGCGGTTCATCAGCATGAACCTGTTGGGTGTGTGGGAGTTCGAGAAGAAAAACAGGGATTCCAACGAAACAAACAACAAGGATGTATCCTATAGGATGTCGGGGGATTTGTTTCCCCAGCACAACATAAACACCCGGTTCAGCTACGATAAAAAACGCATCGAGACACAGCACACCCTTACTTCATCCTATTCCACCGAAATCAGGAGCACGGAGTTGGGAGCAACCTGGAACAGGCTCTTTGGCATACTGCCCTTTCCACTGTCCCTGCAATATACAAAAAGCTCTTCCAATGCCAAGAGCATATTCAAACAGTTGAATATTGACGGAGTGGGGGAGGGCAGTTCCGGTTCAGAAATGAAAAGAATGGTATACTCTTCTCATTACGGCCTGAGAAGGGGTGCCATATCAGCGACATACCTGCATGAGCGCAACAAGCGGGTGCGAGAGTTTGGCAACGATTATTCCGATATCCGCTACGTCATCCGCGACTTCAAGACACATGCGTATAACAGCCTGGGGCATAACGGGACGTTCCGGTTCGATTTTCGCTTTCAGGGCAAGTCCCAATCCGCCTTTCCAAAATACAGAATCAGGAAAATCAGCGAATCCCAGAACTTTAAGATATATGACACCTTTGCCAGCAGTCTGTATGGAAACCTGGGTATCAGCGGGGACAGGCGGATTGATACCAGTTACAATCCGTTTGAAAAGGATGAGAAGACGGTCTTTAAATCATCCGGAGGGCTGAACCACCGTCTCTACAAGAGTCTGTACACAAAAATATCAAACGACTACACCCTGGAACAAAACCCAGATTACAAAACATCTGAACACAGAACCGCCCTGAACACGAATTATCTCAAGAATATTCCCGGGGGTAAGTTCAACTTCAAGTATGATTTTTCCCGGACAAGGGTCGATAATTTCGGGTCCAATTACCTTTCAGTTTTGCAAAGGATGTACAGGATAAGCTTCACCATTCCGATCATCCTGCCGCACGAGAGGGTTGCGCCCGGTTCGGTGGAAGTGTGGAGCCAGGACCTGCAAACAAAATATCTGGAAGGCGTGGATTATATCCTGATAGAGGAGGATCTGGTTACCACCATCCAGTTGCTTTCAACCACTAGCATCATCAACAACCAGACCGTGCTGGTGAGCTATCAATACAAACCACTGTGGGGTCATTATTTCGAGAGAAAAAAGAACTACAGCTTCCGACCGCGCTGGAACTACCTGGAGCCTTTTTACAATCATGGGTTCACCGAGTACAGGGTGATGCAAGGGGACCGGGAGGATTTCAGAGGGGGCAGGAACACTAATTTTGGGGCCAGGATCGGGAGAGGGTATTCCATCAACAGGATCGAGCCTACCCTGATTCTGGAGCGCAAGGTGACCGCCACCAGACATGACACATTTGAACAGACCCGCCGTGAACTGGAAGCCAATTATTTGGTGAGCGCCTTTATCCGGACAAAGGGCAGATATACCCGGATCAACTCCAGCCGGTCCGATGGCAGTCACCTCAGGCAGACCGATGCCAGAATTTCCATGAACTTCCGGCGGGGCAATGTGAACAGCACGGCTGAGTTTGAAAACAGGAAAAGCTATCGCAAAGCCTATGACACCGATGCCAGGTCCCTGGAAATAAAAATGCAGTATAAGTTCGGCAAGTGGTATATCACTCCGTACTACAAGACCGCGGCCGAAAAGCAGTTCTACGGAGGCTGGAGCACCAACAGCACCCAGAAGAAATATACCCTGGGATTGCACCGGAGCTTCTGATCGCACAGCGTTCCGGCAACGCCGGGGCTGCAAATCACAGCATTCCGGCAACGCGGGGGCTGCAAATCACAGCATTCCGGCAACGCCGGGGCTGCAAATCACAGCACTCCGGGGCGAATCTGTCGGCC
>JAOUPZ010000269.1 GCA_029879595.1 Deltaproteobacteria bacterium
TCGGAGGTAAAGTCGGTGTCTAATAGGTGCGGCTCTATGAAATCTGCGGAGAACTCCTTGGTCACGCTTTTCTGCGCCCACTGCATGGAAAAGCGGATGGTCTGCCCCTTGCCCAAAAAGTTGCCCTTGGACACCGATACGGACCCCAGCATGCCGGAGGAGTCGGAATATCCGATCTGGGCCTGGAGCGTTCCGGTCTGGGTCTCCTTCACCCGGGCCACCACATCCAGTACGTTGGACGTTTCGGTGGGCTCGGTGTCCATCTTCATGGAAGGGTCGAAATACCCCAGGGCCATCAACGCCTGGTGTGACTCGCGTAGTTTGCGCCCGTTGAAGAGCTCGTTTTCGCGCACCTTGAACTCGCGGCGCAACACATAATCCCTGGTTTCACGGTTGCCCTGGAACTCGATGCGGCCGATATAGGCTTTTTCGCCCTTGGCAATGTTGTAGGTGACGTCCACGATTTTTGTCTCATCGTTTATCCGGACGTCGGGCCTTACCTGCGCGAAGGCGTAGCCCTGCTCCTGGTAAACCTCGCTGAGCGCGAAGATATCCCGGTTCTGCTGCAGGGGGTTGTATGGATTGCCGGTCTTCAGGCCGATCAGTTCCATCAGGCGTTCCTTGGAACCCAGAATATCTCCCTGCACATCAATCTTGCCCGTGAAATACTGTTCGCCCTCGCTTATGTCGATATCCACCTCGATCCGGGAAAAATCAGGGTTGTGGATCAGGACCACCTTGGGTTTTTCAATGAACAGCCGGATATAGCCCTGCTCCAGATACAGGGCGGAAATGGACTGCAGGTCCTGGTTGACCTTGTTTTCGTCAAAGACTCCCGAATCGTTCATCCAGTCAAAGCAGTCCACCTCCATGGACTGCATTTTCCGCTTGAGGTGCATTTCGGAAAACACCCGGGTGTTGTGGATCCTGATGTCCGTGATGTAGAACCGCGGCGCCTCTTCTATCCTGATGGTCACATCGACGGTGTTTTCCTGCTTGTCTTCGTCAACCGTCGTAATAATTTTCACGCTGAGGAAGCCGCTGGCCCGATAGGCGTCACGGATTACCGCGTGGTTCTGCTCCAGCAGGGCCTGTGTGAAGAACCCCCCGGCCTTCAGCTTGAATCCCTCGAAGGTCTTGGTGTAGTCGATCCGGCTGATGCCCTCCACAGTGAGGGAGCCCACCTTGGGCTTTTCCTTTACCTGAAAAATCATCAGGTATCCCTGGCCCGGCTTTTCGGCCAGTTCCACCCGCACCGCGTCGTAGTACCCAAGGGCATGCACTGCCTTAATGTCCTGGACGATCATCCGGGGATCAATGGTGGAGCCGGCCCGCGAGCCGATCACGGTCAGCACCTCGTTGGGGCCGGTGTTTCTGTTGCCCTCCACGGAAATTTCCAGAATGTAATTGGGGGTGCCGGAACCAGCGCCCGGCTGCTGGGCGGGGGCCAGCCCGGGCAGCGCGGCCAGGACAAATCCCAGCGCAATGGCCAGAGCCATCCTGCGGGCCCGCCATGGGGCCCCGCCCCTGCGCACCCTGCCGCCGGGAAGGCCGCGCGCGGTCGTTGTTCCGTTCAGGCGCTCAGGCATGGCCCCCGTTTGTGGAAATGGGAACCAGGACGCCGTGTTCCAGAACGAATTGTTTCAACATCCGGGCAGCAAACTGCGGGTTGTGCGTTACCAGCACCAGAGTCAGGGAGAACTCCCGGTTGAGTCTGAGCAGCAACTCGCTCACCTTTTCTCCGGTTTCCTCGTCCAGGTTGCCGGTGGGTTCATCGGCCAGCAGCACCCGGGGGCTGTTGGCAATGGCCCTGGCGATGGCCAGGCGCTGCTGTTCTCCTCCTGACAGTTGCGAGGGGCGGTGCGTCATCCGTTCTCCCAGCCCCACTGCGTCCAGCAGGGCACCGGCCTGGTCCCTGAAATTGAGGGTTCTGCCGGCCTTGATCCACATGGGCATCATTACGTTTTCCAGGGCTGTGAAGTCCATGAGCAGGTGATGAAACTGGAACACGAACCCGACGGTTCCGTTCCGGAACCGCGCCCGTGATTCCTCCTCCATGGAGGAAAGCTCCGTGCCGTCTATGCTGATCCTGCCGGAGTCCGGGTGGTCCAGTCCCCCCATAATGTGCAGCAGGGTGGATTTTCCCGCCCCGGACGCCCCCATTATGGACACGGTTTCGCCCTGGGGTATATCCAGGTCCACCCCCCGCAGAATATGCAGATCATTGCCTTTGCCATCCCGGTAATGTTTGTGTAATCCGCTGACGTGGATAAATGCAGGGGCACTCATGGGAGCCTGGACGGGTTTGAATATGGGATGGAAATTGTCGAACGGTAATTCGAACAATCAATTTAAACAGGCCAGCAGAACAGCCGCCTCCGGACCGCCATCCCTGGACCGAATTTCCGGCTCCGCAGCAGAGCAATTGCACCGGGTGCTTCCCGGGCCTACAGCCGGGCTTCAAAATAAACCGGCCCCCAGGGGCCGGAGCGGCGGCAACCTGCTTGCGACAGGCGTGCGCACCATTTTTCTTCCTAACCGAATATGGACATAATAGCAAGCTCTCACCAGCCGGGGTTCATGGGTTTATCTTCCGCTCAGGGCGGGTTGGCGGGTGTCTTTCAAGGAGAAACCGCCCTGTCGGGAGATGCGCACCTTTTGATCGGCCGCACCGGGAAGACTGCCGGCGGTGCAGGCGGCGATAACCGCGCCGGGCCAGTCCGGCCAGCGCAGGCGCAGCAACTCTCTGGATTTGGGGCATTTCACCTGGAATACCTCGCGGCCCAGGAGCAGGTCCGCCTCCGAGGCCAGGAACCGCGCCACCCAGTAACGCTCGCGCACCCCAGCCGGGGCCAGTCCCAGGGCAATGCGCATATGGGATGGCTCCAGCCCGATCCAGTCCAGCATAATCCTCAGCGGCCGGCGGCGGCCCTGGAGCCAGATGCTTTCGGGCAGCCCCTCCAGTTCCAGCAATTCGTTTATGGTGCGGCCTGCGTCCATTCTCTCCCAGATGGTGCTGTCGGTCTGCACCTTCACGGGGCGCGGCTCTTCCAGGGCTCCCCAGTCAGGCTCCAGCCCGCCGGTAAGCAGCCCGCAGAGCACGGGCCAGTGCCCGCTTGTGGCGCAGCGCACATGAATCCGCGCGCCTTTCAGGATGTCCCATTCCAGCGGGCCCAGGGTTATGCCGTCAGGCAGGTTTTTCCTGATTTCCCGCAGTCCCAGCAGAACCCGGGGGGCGGGGGTCGTATCGTTCATGAGCTCCTCCACTGCCGATGTTATTACCACATCGGATCGGCAAACGTTTGCCAAAATTCACTCCAGGGGTGATTATTGGAAGCAGGCTGTCCCTTCCGGTCAAGGGGACGGCAGGGAAACCGGCAGGGATTTTCGGGAGAAGGCTGTGCTGGGAAAGTACTGGGAAAGTACTGGGAAAGTACTGGGAAAGTACTGGAAAAGCGCTGGAAAAAGGCTGATTAGAGGCAGAAAAAAGGCTCATGGGCTTGTTCGGGACTGATAAAACCGTATTTGAAAAGCGGCTTGAGGGCCTTGTGGTCCAGGTGATAGACCGGGGGGACAAGCGAATGCTGATGTTCGGCAACCAGATCGTCCAGAGCGCTATTTTCAAGAACTCGCCCGGCGGCCTGGTGCTGGACTACACACAGGCCATGGTTACCGGGCTGCTGTTTCCCCGCAGGCTGCACAGCTTCCTGCACCTGGGCCTGGGCGGCGGTTCACTGGCCAGCTTCTTTCATCATCACCTGCCCGGCATCAGGCAGCGGGTTGTGGAGCTTTCGCCGGAGGTGGTCCAGGTGGCCCGGGAGTATTTCCATCTGCCAGATTCCAGCCGGCTTGAGGTCATTCAGGGTGATGGCGCGCAGTACCTGAGGATGGACACGGCCCGATACGATCTTGTATTCCTGGATGCCTTCAATGCCGAAGGGGCGGATTCCGGGCTGAACAACGCCGAGGTGTACCGGCTCATCCGGGAGCATATCCTGCCCGACGGCTGGCTGGTGCTCAATGTCTGGGGCTCTGACAAGGCCAACATGTTCAAGGTGCAGCAGGAACTGATCGGGATATTTCCCCAGATCTACAAGCTGCCGGTGCGGGTTGAAAGCAACGTCATCTTCATGGCCGGAGCCGGAGACCGCAAGGCCAGCACATCCTTCATGCGGCGCAGGGCCAGATATCTGAACCGCAGCATGAACATAAACCTGGAAAAACAGCTGGGAAACATGATCCCCATCAGGGTGCGCTAGGCTTTTTCCTGTCGGCGCCTGGTTACCGTTTCGCCGCCAATCCCCCAGTTGTCCGTATCCACCTCGTCTATCAACACCATGGTGGTGGCGGGGTTTTTCCCCAGCACATCCACCAGCAGATCAGTGACGCCCTTGATCAGGCGGGCTTTCTGCTCAGCCGTGACTCCGTCCCGGGTGATCCTGATATTCACCAATGGCATATACTCTCTCCGATAAAAAAACGGTCACAAAACACCG
>JAOUPZ010000029.1 GCA_029879595.1 Deltaproteobacteria bacterium
GCCCCAGGTTGCCCAATGCCGGGGAGGTCTGTTCGCCATCGTTCTGATGACATGACATTTTTGTCAGGATGGAGCCAATCCGCATGACATGGGCAACGCTTTGATGTAACAGGGTTTTTGCGAGGATAACTTTCAGCATGACAAAATGTCAGGCAAAACCGAAAAAACCCTGATCTGAAAACCGCTTTCCTGCCCCGCCTTTAAACCAGATTTTATTTACACATCATATACTTAGGAATTTTCCTGCTTCTGCGCTCAGCATTGGCACACTGCTGGCAGAAAGGGTATTCAGCCCTATCGGAAAGCCTAAAGTACAAGGCTGTGCGAAAAGGCGAGGCAGTACAAAACAAGGACTCCCCGGCAAGCAACAGGCCGGAGCAATCAGGAGTCCCGGTTGAAAATATCCGGCAGGCCAGATGAAGCAGTCCTGGCAGCCGGTGATTGGAACTGGGGTTGAACAAGGGTCAGGAATCGTGGGAGAGGAAACGTAAAGTTTTGGCGATTCACTGCCCGGGGTTAAGATGTAACCAGCCGGATTAGCCGCGTGCGGAAAATTCGGAAAAGGATGTATCGGAGGAGTCATGACAAAGTTCGGAATCAGAAGAATCAATCAGATAGTCAAGGACCTCACCAGAAAACGCGAAGCCCTTCATCACAGTGGCGAACTGGCCCTGAACGAGGCAAAGGACTTCAACAGAGGCGTTTTTTCAGGAGAAATGGAGCGTTTCGATAGCGCCCTGGAAAAGATTCAGCACAACGCCCAGCTTCTTAACAGGTTCACCACGGACCTGGTGGGCAGCCTGCCTTACTGTGACATCAAAACCAAGACGCAGCTCGGCAGAAACGCCCATTTTGGCGACAGGGGCAGCCTGGAGCAGGTAATGGACGATGCCCGGGCCGAAATCATCATGCACGCCAACACCATGAAAGATGCCCTGACAAAGCTGGAACTGCTTATCGGCTGAGGGGCACCGGCAATACTCCCGCGCACTCCCGCTCCGGCGGAGTGCGCGGGGCACAATCCTCAGAGCCTGATCTGCGTATCATGACGGTTTCCACCCGGAAGCCGTGTTTCAGTCGGGATTCCGTTTTCACTTCACCTACAACCTCCACAGGCGGAATCCCGGCACCTCCTCCTCATAAAACCGTGCGCACCCGGATGTCTTATCAAACGGTCGCTCAAATGGGGAACGGCTCAGGCCCATCACCGGTTTAAGGCCCCAGGTCAAGCCTCAACCATGGTTTTTTAAAAGCCGGAAGCGGTGCCTTTTGACATCGAGAATAACCGGGCACCAGAAATCTACGTTAAAAAAACAGCAGCCAGGGGCTTGCGCCCGAGAAGATTCGCACCGAAAATAACCAAGTAAAATACGAAACCCGGCCTGGTAAAAAGCAGGAACTGATGGATTGAATGACCATTCAATAAACCCGGAGAAACCAATGAAACAGCTTGATACAGGTGTTTTTTTTAAAGCGGTGGTATTTTCAACTCTGCTGACGATTTTCCTGATGGGGTGCTCGGGATCTTCCGGCAGAAAAGTCGATGAGGAAAGCGGCCGTAAACGATGCCCTGAAACCAACCTGAAGGTGCCGTGTTATGTGGGGCCTGACGGTTTGCTGTACCTGGAGTGAGCCCGCGAGGGAACAGTTTTTACGCACCAAAGGTCAGGTGGCACCCTGCTGGCCGGCAAGTATCTCCTTTACCAGTTTCGACGCGGCACCCATATCCACCCCCGCAACCTGACGCAGAGCCGCCATCACCTTGCCCAGGTCCTGCATTCCGCTGGCGCCGGATTCCTCAATGGCCTTTCTGACTGCTGATTCAAGGGCCTCGCCACCAAGTTGCGCGGGCAGCAGCTTTTCCAGCACCTGGATGATCCGGGCGTTCTCCTGATATTCCTCTCGGGATTCATCCAGATACTCGTTGGCCTCCATTCTTTCCCGGACCTCTTTTTTGGCCAGGCCCAGCATCTCCTCATCGTTCAGAGGCTTGCCCACGCCCCTGCCCGGTTCGGTCAGCTTGTTCATCACCTTGGCCTTCAGCGAGCGATAGCCCGCCAGGGCCGCCTTGTCCTTTTCCTTCAAGGCCGTCTTGATTGCATCGTCGAGATCGAACTTCACCTTCCTCCTCTTGGCTCAGAGCGCCAGGAAAACCCGCGGTGAGAACACCAGCCCGGATACAACCCGCGATCCGGTTACCAGACCGGGGATGCTATTGTTTTGGGATAACATGTTTTTGAATTCGCATACGGAAAAGAACCAGGACCCCCACGGCCTCCGGCTGCCCATGCGGCTCACGGACAAAGAATCAAGGACCGCACGCCGGGTGATATTATCAACTCCCCGGTACCTGAAGTTCCGGCTCAGCTTATTCTGAGCTTTCTTTCATCTTCCTGGGCTTCGTCAAAGACCAGTATGGGCTCTGTCTTCTTGCTTACCACATCCTCGGTGATAAGGACCTTCTTGATGTTTTCCTTGGATGGAACCTGGTACATGACATCCAGCATGATGTTTTCCAGGATTGCCCTCAGCCCCCGTGCGCCCGTCTTGCGGCGGGTGGCCTCAGCGGATACCAGGGCCAGCGCACCCGGAGTCACCTCCAGCTCCACGTTTTCCAGTTCAAAGAGCCTTGTGTACTGTTTGATTAGCGCGTTCTTGGGCTCCACCAGGATCTTCATGAGATCCTCCTCGGACAATTCGTCCAGGGTGGTAACCACCGGAATCCGTCCCACGAACTCCGGAATTAGCCCGAACTTCAGCAGGTCCTCCGGCTCCACCTGTCTCAGGACATCCCCCAGGTTCTGATCCTTCCGGGATACCTGCTCGTTCCCAAAGCCTATGGTCTTGCGGCCCACACGCTGGTTGATGATGTTGTTCAGGCCCACAAACGCCCCGCCACAGATGAACAGAATATTCGAGGTGTCCACCTGCAGGAACTCCTGCTGGGGATGCTTGCGCCCCCCCTGGGGCGGAATATTGGCCACCGTGCCCTCAATCACCTTGAGCAGGGCCTGCTGAACTCCCTCGCCCGAAACGTCCCTGGTTATGGAAACGTTCTCGCTCTTGCGGGCGATCTTGTCGATTTCGTCAATGTAGACAATGCCTTCCTCGGCCCGCTCAATGTCATAGTCGGCGTTCTGGAGCAGTTTGAGGATGATGTTCTCCACGTCCTCGCCCACATACCCGGCCTCAGTAAGCGTGGTGGCGTCCGCCATGGCGAACGGCACATTTAGCAGCTTGGCCAGTGTCTGGGCCAGGAGCGTCTTGCCGGTGCCGGTTGGCCCGATCATCAGGATATTGCTCTTGTGCAGTTCCACATCGCTGCTGCCGCCGCCCATGCGGATCCGCTTGTAATGGTTGTATACGGCGACGCTGAGCACCTTCTTGGCGTGCTCCTGCCCCACCACATAGTTGTCCAGGACTTCCTTGATTTCGAAAGGCTTGAGGAACTTGGTTTCCTGCTGGCTGAGCTGTTCCTTGCTCCATTCCTCTTCCATGATGTCGTTGCACAGTTCCACGCATTCATTGCAGATATACACGGTAGGACCGGCAATGATCTTCTTGACGTCGTTTTGTGATTTTCCGCAAAACGAGCAGCGCAGAATGTTTCCCTTCGATTGGCTCATTATTTAAGCTCCACCTTGCCTGGCACGGGGACAGTGCCCGTCATCCGGGCCCCGGTTTCGGGCTGCTTTTGCAATCCCATGGGACTCGGTCCGTCCTGCAGCCCCTGCGGCCTACATTTATCCCCCCTCATCCCTGTGAGGGGCGGGCGGTTTCCAACCCGGCTTTATGCTCGGGAAATCTTCAGGAACAGCCACCCGGACGGTTTAGTTATCTTACCCTTAATCCTTCCAATCAGCAAAAACAACATTCATTTGTCCGGCAGTGTTCCGGTTTTTTCTTTGCCCGCCACCCAAAACTCCGGCTGGCTCTTTCCATTAATATTCTAACGCCGCCGGCCTTGATTCTGGTGCTTTGTAGCATGTATATCCGCTCCCGGTCAAAATCTCCGCCACCGGAAAAGCCCTAAGCCCTCCCTCATCAGTAATAATACCTGATGGAGAAGGTGGGGAAGGAAGTGGTTGAAATATTCGTGACATTTCTTCCTCCCACGCTTTGTGAACCCAGGCCAAGCTCGGCAGAAAAACCCAGGTTGGGAAGCGTTACCAGGAAGATCTCCGTACCCAGAAACACCCGCGCCGTTGATCCCATCCCGGAAAAGCTCTTGGCCCCGGTGTTGTCCTCAACGCTGATGATGCCCAGTCCCCCTCCCCAGTACAGGTCCAGATTGGCGCGCCTGGAAAACACCGAAAGATACCTGACCTCCAGGGATACCACTTCCAGGATTTTTTTCTCATCATCGCTGGCGCTGAAGAAGCCCAGCAGCAGGTCCAGGGCCTTGTCCCTGGTCATCCAAATCTTGGCCGAGAGAGCATCCACCCCGTATTCCACAGCGGTCGCCCCCACCCCCGGCGGAGGATTTCTGTGAACGAAGCCCAACCCGATCCGCCGCGAGAAGTCGCGTTCTCCATCCTGTTCAAACACCACCAGGTGGATATCGCTGCGCTTGACCTTGATCGCTCCGAACCCGCTGGCCGATTCAATGGTGACCATGTCATCATCAACGGCGGTGATACGCCCCTTGATGGCCTCACCGGTATTAAGGTGAACGGTTTCCGCCAGCAGGGGGGAAACCATTCCCAGGATGATCAGGATTGTGGACAGCCAGGTCTTCAACATCGTTTTTCCGCGGTTTCCAGGCCTGACAGATAAGGCCTGTCCCAGGGGTTGATAAAAAATACGAGTCTCCAGGCCTTGTAATGCAATAATACAGCCACAACAGTCGGCTTTCCGGGGCCATCCGCCCTGGCTGGCAAGGCCGCCCCGCAAGTCGTATAACCGGGTGAGGGCACCTTGCCCGGTTTTGTGGCGTATCGAAAGAAAAAATGGCACAGTAATACCCCAGGGGATTGCGGCAGGAGTCACAGCAATACCCCAGGGGATTGCGGCAGGTGACCAGTACTGCCCCTGAGAAATAAGGCCGGGGCCAAACCTTTCGGCTTTTACGGTTATTCCACTCCAGGCGGATTTCCCTCCAGAACAGTTGACAGGGAATCTGGCCAAAAGAAGGGCTGAACATATATGGGATTCGGATTCAATCTGACAAAGGAGCAGTTCATTCGCTGGCTGCTTATGTTCACCCTGTCCATCATGATCACCCTGATGGTGGCCCCGGAACTTTCCCTGGTGCCGGCCCGCTACAAGGAAGGGGACATCATCCCGGAAACCATCATCATCTCGGACAACGTCACCCTGGTGGACGACAAGTCCAGCGCCCTGCGGCTGGATCAGGCCCTGGAGGACTTTCCCCCCATATACGATCATGACACCCGCCTTAAACAGCAGGTGATAAAGGCCCTGCAGGACACCTTCCAGAGTATGCGCGACCACCTAGCAGGCATCCGCTCGGAAATGACCGAGACAGAGAACAAGGTGCGGGGGAACTCCCTGGCCAGACTGGAAACCCTGGCGGCTGGCAACGACGCCCGGAAACACTCGGCCAAGATGTCCCGCCTGAAAAGGCAGGTCATCAACCGCATCGGACAACTGAAGGACATGCCGGAACAGACCCCGGAAACCAAGGATGAGCTGGCCAAACAAAGGGCGGACCTCAAATCCATCGAGGCCCAGCGCGCCAATCTGGCCCAGGAACTGAGCCAGCTGGATTCCAAGTTCACCGAGCTTTCCAAGGACGGAATAAAGTTCACCGAGGTCATGCAGCGCTCAAAAGGGACCGAAACCACCCAAATGCCGGAAATGAAGCTTCTGTTCGAGAAAAACCTGGGCATTACCATCGAGGAAACCACCTTCCGCACCTTTTTCGAATCCCAGTTCTCCTCCGACCTGGAGCAAAAGACCATCGGGGTGATTTCCCCGTTTTACGATTTGCTGATTGTATCCTCCCTTGAAAACCTGGATCAGAAACGGAAGGCCATCCAACTGCAGAAAATTGACTCCGACAAGCTGCAGCGTTTTGAAACCCTGGAGATGCTGACCGATGTGGCTGGTGTGCGCCGGGAGATCAACAAGATGGGGTCAGAGCTGGTGTTTCCCGGTGACGTGGAAGTCTACCGCCAGGCCGTGGTGGCACTGGCCCAGAAGCTC
This sequence comes from Deltaproteobacteria bacterium, assembly GCA_029879595.1. GTDB lineage: Bacteria > SAR324 > SAR324 > SAR324 > JACQKK01 > JAOUPZ01. The sequence goes on from JAOUPZ010000029.1 coordinate 6,169, forward strand.
GTCCGCCCCAACCTGACGGAAAACAAGGGAGAGACCGAGCGCCGCCTGGGCGAGCTTTCCAAGAACATGCCGCCGGTATACTTCAACCTGAAGAAGGGGGATGTGGTGGCCAGAGCCCGTGACCAGGCCACCAGCCAGCAGGTGGAAATCCTCAATGCGCTCAACAAGTACAACCTGGCCAACCCCAAATACCCCCAGATCATCGGGACGTTCCTGATTGTGCTGCTGTCTTTATTGATTATTCAAAGCATGATCGGGATGCAGGCGGGCAACGTGCCTCCGCGGGTCTCGCAACTGCTGCTGATGTCCCTGCTGCTGATGGTGACCCTGCTGGCGGCCCAGGGCATCCTGGTGCTGGTGCCCGCCCTCAGCATGGTGTACGACTTCATTCAGCCCTCATCGTTCAACTACCTCATCCCGGCGGCGCTCACATCCATGCTGGCCGGAATTGTAATGGGTTTTGAGGTGGCCATCTTTCTGGGATTCGTGATTTCACTTTCCCTGTCCATCATGCTGGGCAACAGCCTGTCGTTCTTCCTTTACTCACTGATGGGAAGCTTCATCGCGTCCATTCCCCTGAAGCGCTATGAGAGCCGTTTCGCCCTTTGGCAGCAGGGCCTGCGCATCTCGGCCATCAATGTGGTAATGCTGGGAGTGCTGAGCCTGCTGGAACAGACTGGAACCAGCTGGGCCCTGGCCATCAACGTAGCCGCCGCAGCCCTGAACGGGCTGGGAGTCACGCTGCTGACCGCCACTCTTTTGCCCCTGATTGAAAACCTGTTCGATATCACCACCAACCTGAAGCTCCTCGAGCTTTCCAACATGAACCACCCGGCCCTGAAGGAGCTTTCAGTGCGGGCGCCCGGCACATACCACCACAGCATTGTGGTGGGCAACCTCAGCGAATCCGCCGCCGAGGGCATCCGCGCCAATCCGCTGCTGGTCAGGGTGGCCTCGTACTATCACGATCTGGGCAAAATGCTCTGCCCGCTGTACTTCGTGGAAAACCAGCAACGGCGCAACTTCCATGACGACCTCCCGGCGGCCACCTCGGCACGGATTATCATAAATCACATCAAGGACGGGCTGGAAATCGCCCGGCGGTTCAAGCTGGGCCGGGCCATCATGGACATCATCGGGCAACATCACGGTGATACCGTGGTGCGGTATTTTTTTCACAAGGCCCAGGAGGAGATGAAAGGCCTCGATGAAGAGCCAAACATCGAGGATTTCCGATATCCAGGCCCCAAGCCCCAGACCAAGGAGGCCGGACTGGTCATGGTGGCAGATGTCACCGAGGCCGCCACGCGCTCCCTCAGCGAGCCCTCCCTGGAATCCATCCGGGAAATGGTGCAGAAGCTGACCACCCGCGTTTATATGGAAGGACAGCTGGACGAGTCCGGCATGACCTTCAACGATCTGAATTTCATCGAAAAGACCTTCACCAAGATGCTTATTTCGATTCACCACCACCGCATATCATACCCTGAGATAAAGATCGGCCCCCGCAGCCTGATGGCCCCACCTCCTGCGCTGCCGCCCCCCCCTGCTGAGGAAGATGAAGAAGATCCAGATAATCTGGGAACATCCGTCGCGGCCTCCTGAAGTCGGGGAGGATGACCTGGAGCGGATACTGACGGTTTTTCTGGACAAGCTGGGACTGGGCGGCCATGGGGTGACCCTGCTGGTTGCCGATGACCAGACGCTGGCCGGGTTGAACCGGGACCACCGGGGAGTCGCCGGACCCACGGACATTCTCTCCTGGGGATACCTGGACCCCGCCGCCCCGGAAGAGCAACCCCAGAACGATCCCACCATGGATGAAGTCGGGCCGCTACTGGGGGAAATGGCCGTTTCACTGGATGCCGCCATCAGGCAGGCCGGGGAAAACCGCTGGGACCTGCGCACGGAACTCTTCCGGCTGCTGGCCCATGGCTGCGCGCATCTGGCCGGTCACGACCACCAGACCCCGGAGCAGGAACGACTGATGCTGCCCCTGGAGGAGAGCCTGCTGGCCGCGGCGGGCCTTGAAGGATTATATGGCGATGGAAGCTGAACTCACCCCCCTTGTCCCGGCCCCGGAAGAACCGGAATCGCCGCCATGGAGGACCATCCTGCGCCAGGCGGTGCGCGACCCGGCCGAACTGACGGAGATGCTCCGCCTGCCCGCCGAGGTGGGCCTGCGGGCCGTGGCGGCCGCTGGCGGGTTCCCCCTGCTGGTGCCCCGCCCTTTCATTTCGCGGATGCGTCCGGGCGACCCGGAGGACCCGCTGCTGCTGCAGGTGCTGCCCCGCCGGGAGGAACTGCGGCAGGCCCAGGGGTTCAGCGCCGACCCCCTGGAAGAACAGGGTTGCCTGGCCGCGCCGGGGGTGCTGAGAAAATACCAGGGCCGGGCGCTGCTTTTGTGCACGCCGGCCTGCGCCATTCATTGCCGCTACTGCTTCCGGCGGAACTTCCCCCCCTCCTCCATGGCCAGCGGCCGGAAGATGCTGGAAAAAGCCGTTTCCTTCCTGGAAAACTCGCCGGATGTCTCCGAGGTCATCCTTTCCGGAGGGGACCCGCTGACCCTGCCGGACGAGCTGTTGTCCTGGCTCTCCGGCCGCCTGGACCAGATCGGGCACCTGAAACGGCTCCGGATTCACACCCGCATGCCGGCTGTCGTCCCGGAGCGGGTGGATGGAGGGCTGCTGGACTGGCTTTCCAAAGGACGGCTCGGCAAAATCATGGTGCTCCACATCAACCATCCCCGTGAGCTGGACCGGACAGTGGAAGGGGCCCTGAAAGCCCTCTCCGACAGCCCGGTCAGGCTGTATAATCAGTCAGTTTTGCTGAAGGGAGTGAACGATGAAGCGGAGGTATTGATAAATTTGCAGGAATCACTTTATATTTTCGGCGTATTACCTTATTATCTGCATCAGGTTGACCGGGTCGGGGGAACGGCTCATTTCGAGGTAACCGATGGGGAAGCGGTTAATCTTTTGGACGAGGTCCGGGGGGCGCTGCCGGGATACATGACACCCAGGCTGGTCAGGGAAAAACCCGGAAGTCGGTATAAGATCGCCGTTGGGTAAATTTTTATATGCTGGAAATCAAGGAACTCAGGCGAATACCGCGGTTTTCCGGCCTGCCGGAAAAGGCAGAGCTGTTTCTGGCCGAGCGCATCAAGCGTTCTTCCTACAAAAAAGGGGAGATGATCTTCCTGGAAGGGGAGGAGAACAACCGCTTCCATATTGTTGAGGAAGGGGAAGTCAAGGTCTACAAAACCCTGGAAAGCGGCCGGGAGATCATCTTGGGCATATTCAACGCCGGCGAGGCCCTGGGGGAGGTGGCCATCCTTGATGCCATCGACATGCCCGCCAGCGCAGTCGCCCAGGAACCCACCAGCGTACTCAGCATGACCAGCCAGGATTACATCCTCATGCTGGAGAAATACCCCGAGGTGGCCATGCGCATCATCCGCGATCTTTCATTGCGGCTGCGCACCCTGCGAAAGCATATCGAGATGCTGGGGGAAAACGGCATCGCCACCCGCATAGCCCACCTGCTGGTCACTTATGCCCGCCAGAACGGCCGCCAGATAAACGGCGACGGAGTGCTGGTGCCATTGCACCTGACCCGGGCCGAAATGGCCTCCATGGTCAGCGCCCGCATTGAAACCGTGATCAGGATCATGAGCCGCTGGCACAAGAAAAACATCGTCCACTCGGTCCCGGAAGGATTCCATATCCCCAATATCCAGATACTGGAGGCCATCATCCATCAGGAAGAGGACTAACGGGGGGTGATCCTGACCTTCCAGTGCTCCTCATCCACCTTTTCCGGCTGGGCGTCCAATCCCATCTGATCCAGCACCAGCAGAAGCGGTATGGGCTCGAACAGGGCGTGCAGCACCATGGTATCCCCATCCTTGAGCTGATTCACACAGGACATTATGCAGTTGTAGGGTTCTCCGCCCGCCTCCAGCAGTTCACGTACATCCAGATGGGAGGTATTGTCTTCCTCCCAGAGCTTAACAAGCGGAGTTTCTTCCTTAAGGATAATCATGGCCGCAGCTTTTTTTTGCCTGATCACATCCGATGGGATGGCAGGGCTCCCCCCCTTCCCTTATCACCGTGCTGCTGCTTATCGCGGCACGGATCACCATGTATAGAGTCTGGACAGCTTACTTGTCACCGGGGGGCCCTGCTATGATAAAGATCATTGTTCATTGAAAACACCACGGGCACAGCACCGCCCCGAAAAAAATGAGCGCCGTCCCGACTGCCGTGAAATCCGGCTAAATATGGCTGAGTGATTCCTTGCCGATTGGATAGACATTGAATCCTATCCTGTGCAGGGCGGCGTGATCCAGCCAGTTGCGCCCGTCGAAGAAAAAGGAGGGCTTTTCCATGGATTCATATAGACGCTGGAAATCCAGCTTTCTGTATTCCGGCCAATGGGTCAACAGCACTATGGCGTGGGATCCCTCGGCCGCTTTATAGGGATCAGGCTCGAATGCAACCTCCCCCTCCACCCCCTTGAGGTCATAGCGGGCGTTTTCCAGGGCCTTGGGATCATGTATGGCCAGCCGGGCCTGCTCGCGCAGCAGCCCCTGGCAGACCTGGATGGCGGGAGCGTCCCTGGTGTCATCGGTGCCGGGCTTGTAGGCAAACCCGAATATGGCGATCTTCTTCGCGGCCACGGTGTTGAACTGGCTGGAGACAATTTTGCGGGTGTAACGCTCAATCTGAAAGTCGTTCATGGCCACCACGCCCTTCCAGTACGCAGCCACCTCCAAAAGCCCCTCATGTTCGCAGATATAGGAAAGGTTGAGCAGATCCTTGCGGAAGCAGGAACCGCCAAAGCCGATGCCTGCTTCGAGAAACTGCGGCCCGATCCTGTTGTCCAGTCCCACGGCCCGGCTGATCTCCCCCACGTCGGCCCGGGTGGCCTCACAAAGTGCGCTGATGGAGTTTATGGAGGATATCCGCTGGGCCAGCATGGCGTTGGCGGCCAGCTTGGAAAGCTCGCTGCTCCACACATTGGTCAGCAGAATCCTCTCGCGGGGCACCCAGTGGGCATACACATCGGCCAGGGCCTGGGCGGCGAGCTGGCCCTCGGGAGTCTGCTCACACCCGATCAGCACGCGGTCCGGCTCCTCCAGATCCCTGATGGCCGTGCCCTCCGCCAGAAACTCCGGATTGGAAAGCACCGGATGGCGGGGGCCCTGGCTTTCAAAATGCAGGATGGTGGAGATGGCTTCCGCGGTCTTGACCGGCACGGTGCTTTTTTCCACCACAATGGCCCCGGGCTTCAGGTGAGGGCGGATAAACCGGGCGGACTTTTCCAGGTATTGCAGGTCGGCGGCCCGACCCTCGCCCTCGCCAAAGGTTTTGGTGGGCGTATTCACGCTCACGAACACCATGTCGGCCTCGGCGATCAGCTCCGGGCTGGCCGTCTTGAAAAAAAGGTTGCGCCCCCGGCACCTCAGCACAATCTCCTCCAGCCCTGGCTCATAGATGGGCAACTTGTCGGAGTTCCACTGGGCGATCCGCTCCGGATTTATGTCCACCACCGTAACACCAATTTCCGGGCAGCGGTCCGCGATTACAGCCATGGTGGGCCCGCCCACATAGCCGGCGCCGATACAGATGATTTTCTTGATTTCCATTTATTCCGGTAATAATAGCGCGGGGTAGTGTTTGCGCGGTTTGTTTTTCTTCCCTGCCGGGAATTTTCAAAGCACCGGGCAGCGTGCATGATACCGGCCCCTGTCTGAAAGGCGACTTCTGCCCAGAATGAGAATTTCTATCACTCCTGGGCTGGCACGGCAAGCCTGTGAGTGCTTTTACCGGCCGGACCTTGCCCGCCACCTGCCCCCAAGGGCACTATTGGAGAATGACCATGGCGGCCAAGGGGGTTTTTCTGGAGGAAGCATGCATATTCGCCTGTTGCTGGCAGTACGGCTCATTCTCGGGCTGATTTATCTCGCAAAGAGAATCTGGCCCGTCCTGCGCTCCCACCCCCGCTGGCGGACTGTAGCCGCCGGGCTGGGCATTTACCTGCTCCGCCGGGGCCTGCCCTGGCTGCTGAACTTTCTGCGCTCGCTGAGATTCTTCCGCTGAGATTTTTTTGAGCAAAGTTTCAGCAGCAGCGCCCGCCTCAGGCCAGCAGGGAGAGCAGGGCCACCAGCAGCAGAATCAGCAGCACCACGCGGCGGTAGGAATGCCCCCCGGAGCGCCGGAACAGAACCGCGCCGGCATGCAGGGCCGCCAGGTAAACCGGCACCAGCAGGAAAATGAGCGCCACCACCTCCCGGGTGAACACTCCCCCCGCAATCAGCCCGCTCCAGGTGCCCAGGTTGGGAATGCAGAAAAAAGCGATGATATTGGCCCGCTGCACCGCCGGCGTCCCCAGGCCGGAAAGCTGGTACAGAACAACCGGCGGCCCCCCGGCTCCGGTGCTTCCGTTGAGAAAGCCGCTGATCCCGCCTGCACCCAGGGTCGCCAAAGCGCCCCGGCCGCCCCGCCAACGCCACCCGCTGGCCAGCAGGGCCACCAGCAGGATCACCAGCAGGGCGATGATGCGGCGCATGGCCTGCGGTTCCAGCACCAGCAGGATGGTGGTTCCCAGGGGAGCCGCCAGCCATGCCGCGCCGGCCATGGGCAGCACTTCCTTCCAGTTGATGCTGCGATAGGCCCCCGGCAGCAGCAGCCAGGCGCCGACCATCTCCATGCCGACGATTATGGCCACGCCCTGAGAAGGGGTGAAAATGATGCTGAACAGCGGGGACATCAAAAGGGCCGAGCCGAAGCCGGAAAACCCCCGCACCATTCCGGCCAAGGCCACCACGGCCCAGGCCAGCGCCAGGTCCCCTGTTGCCAGACCATCCAGGAGGGCGGTCTGTATCATGTCCGACCGGCTGGGCGGTCAGCGCAGCACTGTTCAGGGCCGCTGATCATCCAGCACCTCCGCCAGTTCCCGCCTGATGTCACCGGAGAGCCGTGGGCCCACCTGCTGAATCACCCGCGAGGCGAAATAGGAGCCCTGCCGACCGCACTGGAACAAAGAAGCCCCGGAGATTCTGCCGTACATGAACCCGGCAGCGAAGGCGTCTCCCGCGCCGGTGGTGTCCACCGCATTCACCGGGTAGGGATCAAGGTAGATATGCTCGTCACCCTGGGTGACATAGGCTCCGTTAGCCCCCATGGTGATAGCCGCGCCCGAACACCACTGGCGCAGCACCTTCATGGCCTCGTGGGTATTGTCGGTGTCGGTGAGGGTCAGGGCCTCCTCCTGGTTGGCGAATACAAAGTCCACATACCGGTCCAGAATATCCCGGAAGTCCTCCTTGTGCCGCACAACGCAGAACGGATCGGCCAGGCTCATCACCACATGCACTCCCTCCGCCCCGGCGGTCCTGAGAGCCAGCGTGGCGGCCTCCTTCTGCCCCTCGGTATCCCACAGGTAGCCGGTGATATACATGATATGGGAAGACTTGAGCTCCTCCAGGGGGACATCCTCCGGGGTCAGTTCCTGGCAGGCTCCCAGAAAGGTGTTCATGGTGCGGGCCGCATCGGGAGTCACCAGAATCACCGTGCTGCCGGTAACGCTGCCGTTGGATGATATGTAGGATTTTACGCCGGCGGCTTCCAGGCTTGAAATGTACGTCCTTCCGTGCTCGTCACCGCCCACCTTGCCGCAGTAGGCCGTCCGGCCTCCCAGCTGGGATATTCCCAGCAGCGTGTTGGCGCAGGAACCCCCGGCTTCCAGCCGCACCTCCACGCCGTCCAGGCTTTCCAGCAGAAACCTGTGCCGGGACTCGTCCACCAGCAGCATGTGGTTTTTCTTCAATTCGTTCCTGACCAGAAACTCGTCCGGCACCTTGGCCAGCAGGTCTATCAATGGATTTTCTATGCCGAAAACATCAAATTTCATATGTAAATACTCCAGTGTGACGGATTAATCTGCCGACCTGCTTGATGCCCGGAAAAAGGGCCGGCCGGCGCCGGGAATGAACCATAAGGATGCTATCCACTGGACAAGCCTAGCCGCTTTTGTCACAAATGTCATGAGTCCGAAGGAGCCTTTTGGCCCGGCAAACCGCCGTCTGAGGGCGGCATCGCAACCAGGGAGGGTTGATGTTCGGAACCAAGTCACGCGGCAGGACGCCGCTTACGCAGGCCCGCGTGGTGCTGGCCCAGCGCGAGGTGGCCTATCAGATCAGACGCAGCCGGCGGCGGACGGTGGGACTTTCCATCGACAGCGAACGGGGGCTGGTGGTGCATTGCCCCGGCCGTCTTTCCGTTTCCCGGCTGGAGTCCATTCTCAGGGATAAATCCGGCTGGATTCTTAAGAAAATCGCCGAAACTGAACAGCGGAAGGCCTCCCGGACCAGCCGCAGCTGGCAGGAGGGAATGCTGCTGCCCCTGCAGGGAAACTGGTATCCCCTGCGGCTGACGTCTCACCAGGGGCCGCCCCGCATCTGCCTGGAGGCTGGGGAACTGCGGCTGTA
>JAOUPZ010000270.1 GCA_029879595.1 Deltaproteobacteria bacterium
CGGATGGTGATCATTATCCGCACAGTCTAGCGGAAAACGCCCGGCCTGCGCAATCATCACTGCGCGGTACTTGGATTGAGTGTGTGGGTCTAAGTTTGTGGGTTCTGGATCAGCGGTTATTTTTGGAGACCCTTACTAAAAAAATTTGGAGATAAAAAAATATGTTAAGCCACTTAATTTCTCTATTCTGTTTTTGCAATATGTAGTTTTTTTTCCTTCCGTTCTATTTTACCTTCCTTCATAAGAATTCCCAAAATGCTATAACTTAAATAATCTTTTGACCCACCCCCATAATTTGATTGAAGCCCCAAATATTTTGCGGCGTCTGAGTTTCTGATTCCTCCTTGGTTCGCTTTTGCTAACTCCATTACCGCAGACTTTATTAACCGAAGACCCATTTGCGCTTTTTCAAAACAACCTGTCGGAACATTAACCTTTGTTTTCTTTGATATTCTATCAGGATTTGGGCTCACTTTGTTGGTAAGCATTCCTCCTCTCTTTATAATCCCAAAAGCTGATATTAGCTCCGCCTCAATTTTTAGTGCTTGTTCTTCAGTTAGATTATCTACCAGGACAGTGTGAAGCACAGTATTTCCAGAGGCTTTTATTTTCTTGATAACTTCACCTTTTTCAGAATCATCCGCTTGTATGTCATGTTCCCAAGCCCTATGGCCAGTGCCTTTGCCGATGTAAAAAGGTTTTGCAGGCTTTGTTCTAGGGTCTTTTAAAGCATAAACATAGAATGGATTCTGATTCATAAGCCGCTCCTTTTTGTTAAAACAACACTGTGCACAAAGAACGCGAATTAATGTGCTGCCCTTTCAATAGTATCATACTATCAATTATTTAAAGAAATACGCTGATGGAGGGATTTCTACCTAGCTTTGGGGATAGCTGAGAGAGGGGGTGGGTGTAATCAGGGAGAAATCTGCTAGCGAATGGAGAGCTAACTGATCAAAGATGGGGAGGGGGCCCTAAACCCGAACAACTAATAAAGCGGCGCATTGGAACAGGATCCACCCAATGGCGGAAGGGCGGATCCCATACGTTCCGTTCTGCATATTTACGTCCTGGCTGTGCCTCAGGGGATGGCTACCCCGGCACCGCCATTGTACAACTCGGCGCGTTCTGTGGCGTCAAGTTTGCGATTCCACACCACCACTTCATCCACGTCACCGTTGAAAAATGCATGGATGGAGGATGTAGCATTCAGGGAGGCAGACAAAATCAAGCCTCCCCTCGCGTTCCCACCGGGACCGTAACTGAGGGGTGTTGCTGTGTTATCCACCCATAAAGTAGTTGTAGCGGAGGACATACTATATTCAATAACCACATGGTGAAAACTTCCGAAGGGCATTTCAACGAAAGGCGTGTTTCCTATAAAACCGAAGCCAGCCTGAACGCCTGATGTGGTACCATCCGTCCAACTGGTCAACTGCATCAGGTTCCAATCCATTCCGCCAACGGCCAATGGCACACAAAGGCAATCATCCACCCGCTTCATCCATAAAGAAACCGTCACATCCGAGGTATTCCCCGCTGAGAAATCATATAGGGTTCGGGCATATGCTGCGGTGCCATCCCCGGCCATGGCGCCGCCAATGTGCCCGGAGGTCGAACTTGTAAGACCATAGTTGTTCAGATGCTTGGCGTTCGGCGATGAGTCCAGGGTATCTCCGTCCAGGTGGTAGTTGGCCAATATGCCAGCAAGCAGTGAGGAGGCGGTGAAGCTGAAGGAATATGGACTGACCAGGGGGTCGCCACCGGTATCGGTTATGCCGGTACCAACGGAAATGGTGTAAACCACAGCGGCGCTATAACCGCCGGTGGTGATGGTCACCGTGTTGGCGGTGGTTTCAATAGTCCCGGTGAGACCATTATCCATGGTAAGGGTCGTGCCATCCACCGTCGTGCCATTTACTTCTCTGTTGAAAGTAATGGTGATGGTTGGTGAGAGGACACCGGCGGAGCCAGCCGCAGGAGTCGTTGAAATAACCTGAAAGTCCGCCTGGAGGTTTTCCTTTTTGCTAGCCTCTCCGCCACAGGCCAGCAACAATGGAATAATGCCAGCCAGAATAATCCCCTTGAATAGTTTCCTGCTCCGCATATGAATATCCCTCATGATGATTAGACATCTATTTGCCGGTTGCGGCATATGAATTATGAGTTTTGCAACTGAGATCTATTTTAAAAAAACGGACTTCAAACGGGAAAACCGAATTTTATAATAGGGTCGCATTTTATCCGATTGATAAAATAAAATACAGAAAATAATGCCGAATGAAGGTCTTGAGGCTGGTTCAGCCCTGGGGTGATATTCCCAAGTCAGGTTAATTCTTTATCCCGGTGATAAGCCTCGACCCTGAGCCGCCGTCCTGCCTTGGGGTATCCCCACACAGCACTACACAGCACAGCACTACACAGCACAGCACTACACAGCACAGCACTGCTAAAAAAAATCTTTTTAGCACCCCCACGAAATGGAAAAGTCTGGCGCGATCTGACCTGAGTTTGTCAGTTCTCACCAGACTTTTTAGGCGGAGAGGGAGGGATTCGAACCCTCGAGGCACTTTTGGCACCTACACGCTTTCCAGGCGTGCGCCTTCGACCAGCTCGGCCACCTCTCCGTGTACAAAATTATCCCGGAGGCCCGCTGCGGGGTCACCGGAAACTAATAGATTGGCAGAGGGCGGGAAAGATGGCAAGGGTCAGCCGGCCCCGGTGTTTACATTGCCCCTGTGACACCGGGGGGGCGGCATGACCCTCGCGCAATTCGGCCTTTTAAAATTTTGTGAGCCGGGCTCTGCCGGAGCCTGCCCGGAACTACCGTTTTCCTAGCGTGCCAGCCCGGTGGCGATGGCCGAGTGGAGCACCTCCACGGCGTCGATGTCCGCGCCGGTGGAATCGGGAAAGCTGCTGGCGCCGTATGCATTGTAGTCCGGCACGACGGCCCCGCCGTCCACGATGCGCACATAGCAGGCCTGGAACTCCGCCGGGGGGGGAGTGACCAGGGTCGCCAGCGCGGCCAGGTCAAAGGCGTCGCCGCCCACGTTTATGCCGGCCAGGCCGCTGAACTGCGCCGGGTCGCCCGCCAGGTCCGCGATGGCCGGGTCCAGGGGGTCCGGATACACCGCCGGGAAGCGGTACCAGGTAAGGTTGTCGGCGGAGACCTCCACGAATGCGGCCTCGGTGAAGTTGTACGCCGTGCCCCAGATCCCAAACGGGTTTTCGTGCACGATGAAGTCCGCTCCGGTGCGGTCAATGATGCAGTGGCGGTTGACCCCGTCGCCCAGTCCCAGTGTGATTGAGCCGCCCTCGCCCTGGCTGTCTCCGCCCAGGGAGGTCACGTTCAGGCCGAATTCGGGCTGGCCCAGGGTCAGCTGGGCGTTGAAGTAGCCCTCCCCTGTGCTTTCTCCGGCGGGCAGTTCCGGGTCGTAGCTCAATACGCGGTCCGCATAGACCCCGGTGCCGAAGACCTGTCCGTCCATGGTGAAGGTGATAAGCGTGTCGCCAGCCAGCACGGGGCCGCTTTCCGCGGTCAGCCCCCCGATCAGGCTCAGCCGGTAGGTATGCGCCGCCTCCAGGGGCCGCGAGGGATAAATCAGCAGGTTCCCCGTCCAGTCGTCGTACCAGGTATAGACCAGCACCGGCAGGCCCACGCTCAGGTCTTCCAGCAGCAGGTAGGGGTCCACAAACTCGTTGAAATACACATAGTCATAGGCCGCGGCCAGGGGGTGGTTGAAACCCACTTTCAGCTGGTCCAGGGACAGCGGAATCCCGCCCGTGCAGTCTATGGGCGTGCTGGAGACCACCATCAGCGAGGGATCGTCTTTCACTTCGGTGTAGTTGCGGATATCCGCGCTGGAGCAGGCGGCCTTTTGGCCAGCGCTGTCCTCAGTGCCTCCGCAGGCGGCCAGCAGCAGGGCTAGCAGGGTCAGCAGGGTCGGCATGGTCAGTTTTATCGGCAGGGCCGGTGAAAACGTGCCGAAGCCCGCAGCAGATCTGTGATTCATGGTTTCATCCTTGTCCCGGGCGGTGCTGCAAGGCCCAGGTGAGCAGTTTTTTGCCAAAGCGATTTTGCATTTCAGGCAAATGGTTCAGGGCAGCGTGTGCCCGGTGCAGGAAACGGGGCCTTGCCCCGCCTCCAGGTCAAACGTTTCCAGCAGTGTCCCCCCGACCGGGTCCAGCCGGCCGGCCAGGGCGTTGCCGAAGCCTCCCATCCCGGCGTAGATGCCGGCAGTGGCTCCTGTTCCGCCTGCCAGGGGCCCCTTGAACAGGGGCCCGGTCACCCGGGGCAGCAGCGGTTCCGGGGGCTTCAGCTCCCGGTATCCGGCCGAAGCCGGGTCAATATCCAGCTCACGCACCATGTCGTCCGGCCAGGTGAATACCCAGGCCGTGCCCGCATTCAGGCGGCCCAGCCCGGCGGGGTCCTGGGGAAAGTCGTCATATTCCACGCAAGGGCCGGCCCCGGCG
>JAOUPZ010000030.1 GCA_029879595.1 Deltaproteobacteria bacterium
CGTTCCTGGATGCTGTCCGCCTGCTGCCTCGCCCTGGTCAGTTCAAGGTTCTGGTGGTGGCGTTCCGAGTCCTTCAGGGAGTGTTTTCTGGGAAGAGGCCCGCATATGATTCTTTCCAGGGGATTGAACCGCCCGAATAACAAACTGAAGAGTTTCAACATGATCTTTTTATTTATATACCCGATTAGCCTGCCTGCCGCCTGAGCCCAAAGGTGTAAATGCCCGGTAAAGTGGGGAGGATCACCCCAGGTGTTTTACATATTGCACCATCGGCCGCCGGTTGAAAACTGCGGTCCGGCGGCTTGTGGAAAAAAAGACCCCGAAATACATTCCGGCCCGGATCAGGAGGCCTTTTTCAACCCTGCGGGATGGGTTTCCGGTGGAACATCAACCGGTCTGCCGGCCGGCGCCCCCGCTTCATGCTCACGGCCAATTAGCCTCAGGGCCAGCCTGCGCCGGTCCTCCCCGGTCAGAAACCTGTCGAGAACCTCCTCGACATACTTCCGGTCAAGTTTTTCCACAGCTTCGATATCCCGGTAAATATAATCCCAGGCCTCATCATGCTTGAAGGCCACCCAGAAGATCCGGGACGCAGCCTCGGAAAGATTCTTGGGGCGCTCCAGCTTGGCCTGGATCACGGCCCTGCGGTAGGACTCGAACTCCGTCCCGGCCATGGACTTGAATTCATCGGCAAAGGCTCTGGTAAATGCGTTCATGCGTTGCAGTAGGCTGTCGGCGGAATACTGCTCGGACTGGATCAGCATCAGCAGGGAAAGTGTTTTTTCGCGCTGGCCCATGCCGGCCCAGACCAGGTATCCCAGCTGCTGCCGGGTCCTGAGTTCATGATAGAACGACTCGCCAAGTTTACGTCCGATTATGAGCAGGGCTCCCCGCAGGGTGGGATCGGTTTCACCCACCTCGAAATAAACCTGACCCAGGGAGTTGGAGACGGGCAGCCTGTGGGTGAAAACCAGATCAGCGCTGGCGGGCAGAGCGCGGACGCTCGGTCTGCGCTTTTGGGATTCGGGCAGCGCCCTGGCATTGAGATGCTGCAGCATTTCGCCCACAGCCCGGCGGGTCTTTTCCAGCGTTACATTGCCAGCGGCCACACCCTCCACATACACCCTGTCCCACATCCGGGCCGCATGGGCCCGTACTGCCGGGAGATCGAGCGTTTGGAGAGCTTCCAGAAGTGCTTCCCGGGTGAAGTTGGGCGACTCCAGCAGCAGATCGGCAAAGTACCAGGACTGGTTGGTTGGATCGGAGAGGGCATGGTTTTGAAAACCCCTGATCATTGAGTCCTTGATGGACAGAAAGTGTTTTTCATCCAGCTCGATACTGTTCAGCCTTTCGGTTAAAAATCCCAGCAAATCAAAGAGTTTGTCGGAGAAGCCTTCCACGCTGATTAACATGCCGGAGGTATCGGGAGAAACGGCGAAGGAAAGACCCGCCTCCCGGATGGGATAGCTGTATTCATTGAGGCTTTCCATGAGGGAGGCAGCGTAGAGCCTGTCCAGCATCACCCGCCTGGGGGATGAGTACGCACCCTCGGTATAGAATCTCAGGCTAAGGGAAGCCTTCGGCTGGCGGAATCTCCAGTCCGGGACGTGCCAGAGACGGGCCAGTTTGTTATCGAGCGCCTTGCGGGGCAACGGCAGGCTGTCTTTAAGGATCAAGGAAAACCAGCGGTCTCTCTCTCCTTCCTTCAAAACAGTTCCCAGGTCGGTGTATAGCGCCCCGGGGGAGGAGTAGACCCTGTTTTTTAGCGGCTGCAGGGCCTCCACAATGGCTGTGGGCACGCCATCCTGTGAAAGGTGTATCAGGGACAGCCCGGAAACCTTAAGCGCTCCTTCCGCCTCGTGCAGCCCCAGTGACTCCGGCAGGAACCGGTTGGGGTCAGGAAGATTCCATTCGGGATGGGCCTCCAGTTCCGCCAGTTTCTGGTAGACCGGTCCGGTGATGTTATCCATGGACCATCTGACCCCGTAGTGGGGCTCAACCTGATTTGTGGGCAGTCCCTGGGCCGCCAGTGTCACCAGCATGTTGTCCACCGAGAGGTTGTTAATCAGCCGCCTGGTCAGTTCCTGGTCGAAAAGCTCATACAAAAATGCCCTTTGGGGCAGCTTGTCCATGGGGATGCGCTGCATGAACATGGAAAGCATCCTGGCGCGGGTGGAACTGTCCAAATGGCTCTGGAAGCGGTATTCCAGTTCGGCCATGATGCGGTTTTCCTCATAGATGTACCGGGGGATGCCCGTTGTCTTAAGCCCCTGGATTGCTGAAAGTATGATCCTGAGCGCTTCCTGCCAGTTTTCCAGGCCCCGGGCGGTCAACTCCACATTGATCTCAAAGCCTGCGTAGTCGGCGGTATTTTCAGACATGCCGGCCGAGAGGGCCGTGGCCAGATCGTGTTTTTTCAAAAGGGATAGCACGCTTCCGCGGCCCTCGTGACCCAGCACGAAACCGATCAGCCGCAAGGGTTTGCTGTCGGAATGCTCAGCCACGCTGGGCATGGGAAAGTGCAATGTCAGCCTTCGCATGTCCTTTACCGGTTCCACATTCAAAACACGCAGGGCTTTTTTCCTGTCCAGGTAATTTGATGGGAAGCGCCGGGGGGCCAGCTTGTTATTGGGAATGCGCGAGAAACGGTCGCGTACCATGTATTCCAGCGCGTCCAGGTCGTGGTTGCTCACCACGGAGAGCTTCATTAGGTTGCTGGAGTAGTTTTCCCGGTAGAAGGCCAGCAGTTCACCTCGGCCCACCCCTTTCAGTGTTTCCAGGTTGCCGGTGGAAAAGCGGTTTATGGGATGCCGGGGGTTGTAAAGTGTTCTTTGCGCCTGCTGAATGCGCCAGTAGTCGTTTTCCCGGTTTTTGGCGTGTTCGGAATCAACGGCGTTCATCTCCCGTTCCGCCAGTTCCTGGTTGAACAGGGGGGCAATGAAAAACTGGCTGAATCTGTCCAGGGCTTCGTCCAGGGCTACGGAGTCGATCTCAAAGAAATAATTCGTATGGTCATCCGCCGTGTAGGCATTGCTGGAGCCGGCATTGCTGGTCATGAAACGGCCGTATTCATCAGGAAGGGGGTATCTGGCTGTTCCCAGAAAAAGCATATGCTCCAGAAAATGAGCCATGCCGCTGCGTTCGGGCGGATCCATCAGAGAACCCGCTCCCACGCTAAGCGCGGCGGCGGAGTTGTCTGCTCCGGGATCACGTACCAGCATTACATCCAGCCCGTTGGGAAGAGTAATGGCCCGGTATTCCACAGTGCTTTGCCCGTTGGACGGCAGTTGATCGGCACCCGGTTGATGGTCGGTGCGGGGTGTGCAGCCGGCCAGGGAAATAAACAGCAGCAGTGTAAAAACAAGTGCAGTGAATGCTGCGTTCCCTTGTTGCTTAGGCAGGGCGGGGCGGTGGAATAATATATTTTGCATATGACCTTCGTGGTGGCTTGAGTATTATCAACAGGTTTTTCTGTGAATGCCCTTCCGGTTTAATCAGGCCCTGTGTGATCAGGCCCGGTATGATCAGGCCCGGTATGATCAGGCCCGGTTTCCGCAAAGCGCCGGGCAGGGACACTTTAATAAAGAGTAATAAAATGCGGGCCGTGGTTCAAAATATATGCGCATAAATATTAGGCGGAAGTAAATCACCGTGTATATTTAACCGATTCCAGAGGACATCCACGGATGAACCCGGATAAGTTTTTAACGGTAAAACAAAAGACAAAGGGAGCAGCGTCAGACCAGATGAACTCTACCGCGGGTGCCCTTCCGCAGGGCAGGAACGCCTTGATAGGGCTGGGTTCCAACATCAATCCGGAGTCAAACCTGGTGAAGGCCAAAGATCTCCTGGCACAGTGGCCGGGCATCCACCCCATGGCTT
This sequence comes from Deltaproteobacteria bacterium, assembly GCA_029879595.1. Classification (GTDB taxonomy): domain Bacteria; phylum SAR324; class SAR324; order SAR324; family JACQKK01; genus JAOUPZ01. Next base: position 3,883 of record JAOUPZ010000030.1, read on the forward strand.
TTTCCCGGTTATACCGGACAAAAGCCTGGGGAAAAACCGACCAGGATGATTTCCTGAACGCCGTGATAAAACTTGAAACAAGGCTGGAACCGCTGGAACTGCTGGGGGCCTTGCAGCAAATTGAAAACATGCTGGGGCGGGAGCGGCTGGAAAAGTGGGGGCCGCGCACGATTGATCTGGATATCCTGGATTATGGGGGACTGGTGCTGCAAACCGATAGGCTTGTGCTCCCCCATCCCTTGTTGCATCAGAGGGCATTTGTACTCGTACCGCTCTTGGGAGTGGACCCGGACTGGCGGCATCCCATAAGCGGCTTGCCGGCCCGGGAGTTGCTGGCCGGACTGCCGCCGGAGGAAATGGAGCCGGTTGAGCAGCCTGATCTGTGGGATTGAGCCCTTGTTTATGCCGGCTCTGGGGGCGAATCAGTGCTCCGGGGGTCAGTTCAGCGGTTCGGCCTTGTATTTTTCCTGTTCGCGTTCCTCAAGGCTTGATAACAGGTGCTGCAGGTACTTGATGTGCAGTCCTTCCTGGTTGACCCTGAATTCCATGCCCACCGTCTGTATGCGGTGACTGCGGGGATGCAGGGTGTCCAACTGTATCCGCACGTTTTTCCCCAGTCTGAGATAGCAGTCGGTGTAAGTTGTCCCGTTGGGAAACTCCTCCTCAGGGACACCGGACTTGGATAGAACATTGCACCCGTTGAGCGACAGGTCAAGCACCCGGTACGCCCAGTGCTTCTCCGGTATGACCAGGGCCAGATTGGTGAACCGTCGGGTGTTGTAACGGTCGTTGGTGCGCTTGTGGTTTGTCTTGGTCTGGGAGTCGGGAACCTTGCACAAAAAAACCGGCGTCCCGTTGGTCAGGTTGAAGTTGGGCGTGGCCACCTCCAGTTGTACCTGCAGGTCGTCGTGATCGGGCACATGGAACCGGATATATGACCCCTTTTTCAGATCCTTCTTGATTCCCGCCGGTCTGGCAATGACTATGGTATCCCCCCGGATGATAAGCATGGAATTGAATCGGATATGCGAATTGTCTATCTGAACCTTCAATGAGGTTTTGTTTTTGTCCAGTCTGACCAGATGGGACATAACCTGCTTTTTATCAAGATTTCCTTTGAGAACATTGAAAAGCACCGTCAGCGTCCTCCTTTGATTCAACTCAATGCACATTTAATCCCGGGTATTGCAGAGCCGGGGTTTAATGGATGAGTATGTTTACCCGTGTAAATAAATTTATTGCTCATTAAAAAACAAAGGCTTCTTTGGTGTTTCCCGGAAATTCATATTATAAAATCGTTTCAAAGGGAAAGACCTCATCAAGTTGCATTTTTTCTATCTAATTTTAATTCAAAACACAATCATTTTCCATGTTTCCAGTGATTAAAAAGCGAAAGAAAACAAAAGCGTTAGAAACTATCTCAAAAAAACATTTATGCCTCCGGCGGGCCGGTGGGCGCTGCCCCCCGGCGCCCCCAGGAAGGGGTTGGTGAACCCCTTCACCCCAGCAACTCCCATTAAAACAATGGAATACAATATTACGCTCCGTTAAAGCGGGTGCAGGGGGCAGCGATCAAGAGTGCCGGCCCCTGCCGGGGCTGAAGTTGCACATGGGCATAAACGGGGGGCAAAAACGGGGGGCAAAGCCTCAAAATTGTTTATTTCGAGATGGCTTGTAAATATATTGGCGTGTTTATCCCGGGATTATATCGGTTGTGGCTTGGCCACCCGGTAGAACTCCCTGAGGGCAAATAATTAGCCGCAACCGGAATCCTGCCCTGGATGGGCGTTGTCCAGTCAGGGGCCAGGTGATGGAACACTCCCGACTGGGTTTATTAACGGTGTAAAGCCCTTTGGCCGAATGTTTCAATCAGCATGATATTTTGAGAACATTTAAAAAATGATTTAGAATATCAGCAACAAAACGAATAGGCATAACAATATGTTAACAAGTGATTTTGGAGGATTCTTTATTGAAAGAGCTTGTAATCACCTTGCATATCACCGGCGCTGGCTTTGTGCTGGGGATGCTGTTTTTCATGTCGCTGTTGTCCCTGACCGCCTGGACGCGCTGGCCTGAAGGCCATATGCAGGAAGTCCGGGCCATGCTGTACCGACTGAAAAAGACGGTGTTCTATCCCCTGTCCGGACTCACAATAGCGGCAGGGGCCTATACGGCCTGGGCCACCAATGCTTTCAATCATGGAACCTGGCTGCCGCTGAAGCTGCTTTCTGTGGTGTTTCTCTTCGGTCTGGCCGGCATGCTAGGCCGGTTTTACCGCACGGGAAAAGGGACCCGGGAAAAGCTGCGTGCGGTTCTGATCCTCATTGTCATATTTTCCCTGATCACGGTTTTTCTCTCGGAGATAAAGCCCATATGAGCCTTCAGGCTGACGCCCGAAAAAAATGACCAGATGCTTTCTTGGATTTGAACTGCACACTGAAACCCGGTCCTATTTGAAAGAGATTATAACCGAGGCAGATGCCGTGCTATCCGGGAAGATGGCTTGGCCGGTGCGCATGGTTCCTCCGGAAAACTGGCATATGACCCTGCTGTTTTTCAACTCCCTGGAACTCGGGGAAAGGGAACTGATTTGGCAGGATGTGGAGCAATGGGCAACTGCCGGGGTGTGGAAAAAAATGCGGATGGACTGGCGGGGACTGGCAATTTGGCCATCACCCCGGCGTCCCGGGCTGGTGAGCTGTGAGGCCGGGGTTTTTGAGGACAGCCGTAACTGGCCCCTGCTGGATAAACTGCCGCTGGAGCCATACTGCAAATCACAGAGGGCGCACCTAGAAAGATACCGGCCGCACATAACCCTGATGCGCTTTGCAAGGGGAAGTACCCGCAATCTATCCCGGGAGTACAGCGCCGTTAGCGGTGACCTGCCTTCGATTGATCCGGCGCGGATTGTTTTTGACCGGCTGTCATTCTTCCTCAGCACCACCTCCAGGCAAGCCCCGGTTTATCCGCGGGAAAAATCAATAGCCATATGAAAATCCGGGCCCGCAATATCGAATACGGGCGGAAATATCTGCCTGAAACGGTTATCCCCGGATGTATTTGTAGGCCAGCGGACGGATGTAGCGGTCGGCCAGGACATGGAATGTGCGGATTTTCTTGAGCAGGTCCGCCGAAAGGGAATCCAGCGGGATATGCATGATCCGGATGCCACGCGAGGCGGCCAGGGACTGCATTTCCAGGGTCGGCCCCTGCACAGCCGCATAGGTGACAATAGGCTTGCGCGAAAGATCAATGGCGGCCTTGAGCAGGGTCTCGGCGCGGCTGTGGTGGCCCTCGTAGCGGGGATTTCCCCAGACGAACTCACGGCCGGTGGGCGGGAACAGGCTGAGCAGTCCGCCATACTGGCAGCGGCTGATGCCGGGCCCGTCGAATCTTTTTCCGGGCTCGGTTGAGTATAAGGCCAGATCGGATTCCTCCTCATGCTCGGCGTACCACATCATCTCATGTGGGTATTCATGCTCCTGGCCGGGCTGGTGGAATATGACCACCACAGGCCCGACTTCGCCGTAGGCCGGCAGGTTTTCCCGGACAAAGATCTTGCCCCGGGGCAGGTTGCGCAGGGTTTCCCGCAGGTCGAGACCGTCCATCATGGAGGCCTGCAAGGGATGCAGACGCACCTCCTGATCGGCTATTATCCGGCGGCACTTGTTGCGCAGATAGGTGAAAAAATCCTCCAGCTTATAGTCCTGGGGGATATGGGAAACGTGCATATAGCCTTCTTCCCAGCGGTCCTGCCAGGAGCCTTCCTCCAGTTCCTCCGGGGGCTCCTCCAGGTCGAGTTCATCGATCTGGGTGCTGTTCTGCAAGTCGCGCGGCAGGCGCAGTTTGAGCACCAGGCTCTCTCCGTCGGCCTCACCGCGCCCGTCGCCTTCAATTTTCATTTCAGGCAGTTCGCTTTCTTCTTCCACAAAAGGATAATGGTCGGCCAGCCGCAGCATTTGATAGGCAAAGTCGTCATTGACGGTGTTTTTTGCGGCCAGCACCAGCTGAAAGCGCGATGGCACCAGAGTTTCCTTAACCAGGGCCAGGTTGCGGGCGAAGCGCAGGAGCGTACTGAGCCGGGTGGTGGAGGGCTGCTCGTTCCATTCCCTGCTGTACAGGTCCACGGCTCCACGGACAAGATCGCAAAAGGCGTCATAGTCGTCCAGGGCCTCGCCCAGAGTCGCCCCCTGGCGCAGCTTCTCCACGGCGTCGCTCAGCGATTCCTGATAGGTCTCCACGGCGGCGCGGCGCTCTCCCCCACGGGTGTTGGGCAGGGGCACCAGCCCGGGGAAATCAGAGTTCTTCAGACCCCGCCGGGAAAGCTCGTAGAGAAACACAAGGAAGGGCATTGAATCCAGCACATAGGGAAAGGATTCCTGGGCCAGTCCATAGAGGGTCTGTTCCCGCTGGGTTACTCCACCGGGGGGAATATCGGCGGGCAGGCCGGGGGCCTCCGGGGAAAGCATATTGCGAATGGGCGCAAAGTGGGCCATCCCGCAGACCAGCAGCACTGTCTGGCCCTGGTCAAGCAGGTTCTTTACGCGCACCGCCATTTCCAGCTCCCGGTCATTGGAAACAGGGTCGTTGGGCTGAGACTGTATGATGGGCAATACCCGCGAATAGTATTCCTCCAGCCCCATCAGGTCCACCAGATAGTCATCCAGCACCTTAATGGGGGTAGGATCGTGGCCCAGCACATCGCGGTCGATGAAGTGAACCGGGATGTCGTTTTCCACACCCAGGCGCACCGCCTCGATCAGGGAGTCCTCGGGGGTGATGGGCAGAATCTGGCGGACCATCTCCAGTTCCTGGTTGTAATCCTGATAGGACACCACGGAAAGATAGGGAAGCCGTTCCACGCCCTGCAGTATGGTTTTTTCAAGGGTTGCGGGCAGTTCCACGGCAATGGCGTCCGGACGCCTGGCAAAAAAGCACTGGCGCACAAGCGAGGCAAACCTGCGCCTGCCGTGCAGTGAGGGCACGGCCAGAAGCGTTCCCCCGGATGGTCCGGAAAGTTCTATGAAAGGCTTCCCCTTCTGGGGCATGGCTCTCCTTCTCGATGAAGGCGGTGTTGTTTCAGGTCAGGCCGTGGGTCTGTGCCGGCCCGGGCTAGTTTTCCTTGCCGGAGGGCTTGAAGCGGGAGAGCAGAAACTCCGCGTCGGAAAAGCTGATTCCCTGATCCTCTTCCGGCTCGTATGTGGGGTCGAGAAACAACGCGAATTCCTCGCCGACAATCTGTTCCGCGGCCTGGGAAACGGCTTCCGCCGGACTGATCTTCAGGCTTTCGGCCAGACGCTGGGCGTAGCGGATGATGTGTATCCCGTCCCTGGAGGCCACCGGCAGATCGTATTTGTGGCATCGGCCCAGATATCCGGCCACCATGTCGATCAACTGGTCATCCTCGTAAGGCAGGTTCACCTTGAGAATCCCGCGCTCCTCCTCGGCGGAGGGGTATCCCAGGCGCACCTGGGGCTGGAGCCGGGATAGTATGTACTCCGGGATTTCATAGGTGGAAGCATCATCGTTCATGGTTACCGCCACCCGGAAGTTGGGATGGGCGTGGATCTTGATACCCGCGATGATTGACTCAACATAGCGCCTGCTGTCCAGCAGGGGGGCCAGCGAGGCCCAGCTCTTTTCCGGCATGCGGTTGCCTTCATCCAGGATGCACACCCCACCACGGATCATGGCGCTGGTGAGGGCGGAGGCATGATAGCGTATGGTCTGGCCGGAACCGATTACGGGCGTGACCAGCAGGTCTTCCGGACGGGTATCAGACGTGCACTGGAATATGTACACCTCCGATGTGAATTCGCGGGCCACGCTGAAGGCCAGAGTAGTCTTGCCGACACCGGGCTGGCCGAGGACCCGGGGGGAAAGGGGCTGCTCCTCGGGTCTGTTGCCCGGCGGGGCCAACCAGCAGGCCCGCAGCTGGTTTTTCACAGATTCGTTCCCCACGGCTTCAACGGGCATCTGATCGGGCAGGGCCAGGCGAAGCTCCACGCCGTCTATGGTTACTTCGCGCTTTTCTACAGGTTTTGATTTGGGCATGGAAGCTACTGAGTAAATAAAAACTGTGAATTTAAAATGTGTCTCAGGACCCGGAAGGACTCTTCTCCTTGACGGGTTATCAGTTCCTGTTACAGGTATTGATCACGACAGGCCCCGGAAGGTTCGATAAACAGGCGATGCAGTTCCCTGGGAAATTTCCTGCCGGTCAAGACAGAGCCTATATGAAAACCTTGCCAGACTTTTCGGCGGGTGTAAAATCGCGGCAATAAAACTTCTTCCGGACCGGCTCTTGATCGAACAAGTAATCTCCACTGACCGGCAACCGAGCGCCCATGGACAAAAACAGACTGAAACCGATCAAAACCAGGATGGTCAGCTCCATACTGGAGTTGGACAGGCAGGACTGGGACGCAATGGTTGGACAGGGCAGTCCGTTTTGCGAATGGGACTGGCTGGCGGCGCTGGAGCAAAGTGGCAGCGTGGCGGGCCAAAAAGGGTGGCGCCCCCTTCACCTGATCGCCGAGGACGACGCTGGGCTGCTGGGGGCGTGTCCGGCCTATCTAAAGGATAACTCCGAGGGGGAGTTTGTATTCGATCAGGAGTTCGCCAGCCTTTCCCGGGCCCTGGGCCGTGAATACTACCCCAAGCTGCTGGTGGGCGTGCCCTTTACTCCTGTGGCGGGCACAAGGCTTCTCAGCGCTCCGCGTGCCGACCGGAAGCGGGTGGTGGAGGCCCTGGCCGGGGGACTGCTGGAAATCTGCGAATCCATGGAGCTTTCCTCCGTTCACATAAATTTCCTTACTGAAAATGAAGCCGATTTGTTGCAACCGCTGGGGTTTCTGCCCAGGCTGGGCTTGCAGTTCCACTGGGAAAACGCTGGCTACAGCGACTTTTCAGGATATCTGGAATCGTTCCGCAGCCGCAGACGCAACCAGATAAAAAGGGAGCGCAAAGCGCTCAGTGAGCAGGGCGTGGTCATCAGGGTGATTCCCGGGGAGGAGGCCGGGGAGAATCTGGCGAGGGTGCTGTTCCGGCTGCACAGCCTGCATGTGGGGAAGCTCTATTGGGGACGCCTGTACTTCACAGAGGAGTTTTTTCCCATGATATTCCAGAGCTTTAAACGCAACCTATGCCTGCTGACTGCCGAAAAGGACGGTGAGATTATCGCCGGGACATTCAATGTGCAGAAAGGCGAGGTCTTTTATGGCCGCTACTGGGGGGCCCTGCAGGAACTGCCCTTTCTGCACTTCAACGTCTGTTATTACTCAGCCATTGAGCATTGCATACGCAGGGGATTAAAAAGGATGGAGCCCGGGGCGGGAGGCGAGTTCAAATACATGCGGGGTTTCCAGGCCCGGCTGACTCACAGCCTGCACCACTTCAGGCAGCCGGAACTGTCCGCGGCGGCCGGCAGGTTCCTTCCCCGGGAGAGGGAGTATATCCGGCTGCTGCAGGGGCGCTACAACGAAAACAGCCCCCTGAAAAGAGCTCCGGGGGAGATGGCCCCTGAAGATTGATCTCAAGGTTTGAAGGGGCGCTCCAGGGTGTGCCGTCCCAGGTTGCCCGCCCGGAAATCGTCCAGCAGGCACACGGCGCCCTCGTGCAGGTCCGGTCCCCCTCCGGTGCAGAGGCGCCCCCTGCTGCGGGAAACAGCTGCCAGCGCCTGTGACGGGGTTGCGATTTCCTCACTTGAAAGCCGGTAGTGGGCCAGGAACGGTCGCGGATCGTTTTCCAGCAGATACTCCAGCAGGGAAAGGGCCATCTGCTCCTGTCCCAGGATGGTGTCCCGTATGGTTCCTATCCAGCCCAGCATGTGAGCCAGCTTATCGCTGTCAATCCGGGGCAGCATGATGCCGGGGGAATCCATCAGCAGATAACGCCCCTTGAGGCTCACCCAGTTGATGCCCCTGGTAACCCCCGGAGTGGGCGCGGTCGGCAGCCGTCGTTCCCTTATGAGCCGGTTGATAAGGGTGGATTTGCCCACGTTGGGCATGCCGACGATCATCAGGCGCACCGGGGGAGGGCGCATACCTCTTTTTGCGAAACGATCCAGCAGCGGCGCGGCCAGGTCACGGATTTTCGGAAAAATCAGATTAAGGGCTTTCTTGCCATCGGCATCAATGAAGAGATACGGCAGCTCCGTGGAGCCGAAATAATTTTCCCAATCCCGGGTGGCCTGGGGATGAGCCAGCGATGACTTGTTGAACAAAACCAGTCGACTGCGTGTGCCGATCAGTTTCCCGATCCGGGGGTTGCCGGATTGCAGCGGCAGACGCGCATCCCGTACCTCCAGCACAATATCGGTGCTCTGGATTTCCTGGGCCAGTCTTTTTTCCCCCTTGTGCATATGCCCGGGAAACCAGCTGACGGTTCTGTCCTTGTATGGTTCCTTTTCAGGCATGGGGGGACACCTCGGTGGAGGGAATAGTTAACAATATATTATGCCAATCAGAGACCCGGCTCTCACTGGAGTTATTATTTTTCCCATGGCAGGGGTGAAGCAGTCAAAAAACCCAAAAATCAGTCTGGGTGCTCCTCGGCCAGGCCGGTAAAATCATCGTTCTTCATGATCTCCCGCAGCATGCTGGTTGCAAATACGCCCTTGGCCAGGGTGAATTCCATCATCAGCAAAAACTTATCGCCCTCAGGGAGCCACTGGTGCCGGATGTCCCGGGCAAAGGCGCGCAGGGCCCGGCGTTCCCCCTTGGCGGCGTGACGCTTGCCCCCGAAACGGAAGTCATCCACTGACAATCCCTCCTGCTGCAAAACCTGTGTTTCCATATCACCGGCAATGCCACCCGCCAGCGGAGTCTTATATCCGAACAACGGGCCGGAAGGCGAGATTTCTCCGGATGCGGCCCTGGCCCGGCATTCATCCAGTTCTTCCGGTGATACCGGGAAAAAGGCTCCGTTGCGGTGCAGCACGGCCAGGTCTCCGGAGAGCATTGTTTCCAGGGATTCCAGCCTGCCAAGCCGCAGGGCCAGCACCCGGTTGAACAGGTCGGATTGATAAGCGTTTACAAAAAAACGGTTACGGCCCATGTTTCCCCTGGGCGTATGCCCCTCACGGGCCTGGCTGATAATCCGGCGGCCCTGTAGTGCGTTGTGGTTGGCGACTCCCAAACGCTGACCGCCAAAATAATTGGGAAAACCGGCGTTGTGCAGCTTTTCCAGAGCAGTTTGGAAATCTGCGGGCCGAGCGGCCCCGCGTATTGTAATCTCGAATCTGTTGCCCGAAAGGTGCCCGGGCCGCAGCTTGTTGGCATGCCGGGAAAGCCGCAGCACCCTTATCCGGTCGGTTTGCAGGCGGTTTTCATCCGGGTCTTCGGGAAGGTGCGCGGAGAACCACTGCCTGCTGACGGCCTCGGAATCCTTGCGTCCGGCAAAGCCGATGTCCCTGCTCCTGATTCCAAGCGCCCTGCCCAGGTGTTCGGCCACGCCCTCGGTGCTCAGCCCGGTTTTCTCAATGAACAGATACAGGTGCTCACCACTGCCCACGGGCTGGTATAATGGCATTTCCTCCACGATGAAATCCTGGGGTGCGGACTTAATCCGCCCTCCGGTGCCGGAAAAACCCGGTTGAAGGTATTTCAGAACACAGGGCAATGGCCCGGTGGCGTGGGGTGTGGGATCTTCCGACGGGCTTTTCTGGCCAACGCCCATGTGGTAATTCATCGAATGGTAAACTCATAGCGGCCCCTGCACAGGGCCGGTACGCTGAAGATGTCCGTTGAGGATTTCCGCTGTCGGGCGGGTTCAGAGGAAATAATAGCAAAGTTTTTAAGCCGGGTATAATCCCATGACCGTAACAGCTAATTACACCCCACTGACTCCCCAGTCCTTTTTAAGAAGGAATGCCCGGGTGTACCCGGAAAAAACCGCGGTGATCCATGGACAGCGGCGCCATACCTACCGGGAGCTATATGAAAGATCCTGCCGGCAGGCCAATGCGCTGCTAAAGCTGGGCCTCGGCAGGGGCGACAACGTGGCCGTTTTCATGCCCAACATTCCCGAACATCTGGAGGCCTGCAATGGAATACACATGGCGGGCGCGGTGATGGTGGCCCTCAACTACAGGCTCAGCGGCCCGGAGATCGCCTATATCCTTAACCATTCGCAGGCCCGGGTGTTGCTGGTAGACGAGGAGTTCCTGCCCCTGGTTGTGGGCATCCGGGGGCAGTTGGAGTACCTGGAAAACATAGTGGCCATCAGAAACGGACTGGGGCAGAACATACAGTGGCCCGAGGACGCACACGAATACGAGGGCTGGATTTCCGGGGCCTCAACCGCGGATCCCATGATCTTGCCTGAGGATGAAAACGACGTCATATCAATAAACTACACAAGCGGAACCACGGGCAACCCCAAGGGGGTGATGTATACACACCGCAGTGTGTACATCAACGCCCTGTGCAATCTGCTGGAGGTGGGCATGGGTGCGGACAGCGTGTATTTATGGACGCTCCCCATGTTCCATTGCAACGGCTGGTGCTATGTCTGGGGGGTAACTGCCCTGGGAGCCACCCATGTATGCCTGCGGGCGCTTTCGCCACGGACGATTATCCGTGAGATAATGGACCGGGGGGTAACTCATCTTTGCGGAGCCCCCATCGTGCTGAAAATGATCGTGGAGGGAGCAGGAGAGGAGGGCATAGCGGCCTTCAGCCAGGGGCTGACGGTATCCACGGCCGCCACCCCGCCCTCCCCCCGGATAATTGGCCAGATGCTGGCCCTGAAC
>JAOUPZ010000031.1 GCA_029879595.1 Deltaproteobacteria bacterium
CAATGCTCGTGGGCGTCCTGAGGCGGGAATGAAACCCGCGGGGCGCCCGTGAGCAACACAGGTTTCCTTTCAGACAGGGTCGCCGCTTATGTTTCCCAAGATCGAATCCCACTTTCATCCGGCGTTCATATCGCCCGTGTATTCATTTGTCCCTGCCAAGGGCGGAGGCGCTTCCGGCGAGGCCCTGCCGGCCGGAACTCCGGGAGAATTGCTGCTGGCCCAGGCCGATAAGGTGCGCGACCGGGTGAGCCTGAGCGAGCAGGTCCGCCAGCGGAGCCTTGGTGGCCGTGTCATGGGCCTGGTGCGGGGCGCTCTGTCCTTTTTGGTTTGATGGCTTGAATATTTCGCCTTTCTGGCACTGCACTTCCTGTAAAAGACAGCGGGAACCGCTCCAGATGGGCAGATCGGAGAAGTTCCCGCTGGTTTGGAAGGAGAATCCGGCAGCTTTTGCAAAAGAAGCAGCCGCCGGCCTCTTGCAGATTCCCTCCTTTTGGGCCGACCAATTTATATTTTTCGCAGCCTAGCCCTTCTGAGGGGCGAACGCCGGGTAGGCTTCCATGCCGAACTCGTGCAGGTCTATGCCGTCCAGTTCCTCCTGCTCACCCACCCGCAGGCCCATGGAGAGCTTTATGGCGTACCAGAACCCGTAGCTGGTGGAGAAGGTGAACAGGCCCACTGTTACGACGCCCAGCACCTGTCCCCAGAAGGAGACCTCCGGGTTGAAAATACCCACGGCCAGGGTGCCCCAGATGCCGTTCACCAGGTGCACCGAGAGCGCGCCCACGGGGTCGTCTATCTTCAGCCGGTCGAACATGGGCACGGCCATCATCACCAGCGCGCCGCCGATGGCGCCGATCAGCACCGCCACCCCGATGGACGAGTAGTTGGGCCCGGCGGTAATGGCCACCAGTCCGGACAGGGCACCGTTGAGCACCATGGAAAGGTCTATCTTTCCATAGCGCAGCTGTGAGAGCGCCAGGGCCGTGATCGCTCCCGCGCAGGCCGCCATGTTGGTGTTTACGATCACCAGGCCCACCGCGTTGATGTCGGCCTTGCTGCCCAGCGCCAGCTGGGAGCCGCCGTTGAACCCGAACCAGCCCAGCCACAGGATGAATGTACCCAGGGTGGCCAGGGGCATGTTGGCACCGGGCATGGGGCGGATGCCCCCGTTTTCCTGGTACTTGCCCATGCGCGGGCCCAGCAGCAACACGCCGGACAGCGCCGCCCAGCCGCCCACCGAGTGCACGATGGTCGAGCCGGCAAAGTCGGTGAAACCGCTCAAAAGCCCGCCCAGCTGGCTGCCGCCCCAGCTCCAGTGACCCTGGATGGGATAGATGATGCCGGTGAGGAGGAGCGTGAAGACCACAAACGGCCAGAACTTCATCCGCTCGGCCACCGTGCCGGAAACTATGGAAGCGGCCGTGGCCACGAATACCACCTGGAAGAAGAAGTCGCTCATGAGGCTGTGGTCGCCGTCGCTTAGTCCGCCCAGCCCAAAGCCGAAGGACATGAAGGCGTTGCCGGGGGTATACATTATCTGGTAGCCGATCATCCAGTACATCAGGCAGGCCGCCGCGTAGATGACCACGTTCTTGGTCAGTATGTTCACCGTGTTCTTGGCCTGGGTCAGGCCGGCTTCCAGCATGGCAAATCCTGCGGCCATCCACATAACCAGAATGCCGGAGAGCAGCAGCCACAGGGTGTCAAATATGTATTTGATTTCAGGGGTCATGTCGTCCTCTCAGTCTTTTTCAGGGTGTTCCCTCAGGGTCATTTATTTCCAAAGCGTCGCAGGGTCTGGCAGGGCCTCGTTGAACCGCGCTTTGCCTAAAGGGCTTTTTCGTTGAGTTCTCCGGTGCGGATCCGCCGGGCTCTGCCGATGGGATAGGTGAAGATTTTGCCGTCGCCGATCTTGCCGCTGCCGGCGGCCTGGGCAATGGCATCCACCACCCTGTCCTCAAGCTCGTCTTCCACCACCATTTCCAGTTTCAGCTTGGGCAGAAAGTCCACGGTGTACTCAGCGCCCCGGTACAGTTCGCTGTGGCCTTTTTGCTGTCCGAAGCCCCTTACCTCGTAGATGGTCATGCCGTTTATGCCCGTTTCGCTCAGGGCCAGACGCACTTTCTCCAGTGTGTGTGGCTTAATCACGGCTTCAACTTTGATCATGCCTGCTGCTCCTCGAATGCTTTTGGTGGCACAGGGCCTCGTTTTGTCCCGATAAAATCTGTCCTGATATTCACTTTGCTTCAATTTCGATGCCATCCTACAAGCCGCTGCTAATACGTTGTTATATATGGTTATTATATAACCAGAATGCAAAACTAAAATGCTTATACGGCTATTTTTTATGCACTCTTATATTTATGCTGCCTATAAATAAGGCAAATTGTTAAGCCGGATTTGTACCGCCAGACCAGCGGGCAGCAGACAGGACGCTGTTGTTTCCGTGCCGGAAAAAATGCGGATAAAGCCGCGATCAAATAAAAAAGATTTTTTTGCAATATGGTTTTCTGATATATATTTTTACTAATCGTTGAAATTATTTTTTGTTCTGGTCAGTCGGAGTTCCTGCGAAACCAGCAGGGCGGGGAAACGACGCATTCGTGTATGCGAAATGAACCTTTATCCAATGTCGCAAATGACGCCTATGCCGGGCAGGATATTCCTGGTCTGGTGTGCGCTGGTGATCTCCCTTTGCAATCCGGTGCAGGCCCGGACGTTTCTGCTGGGGCCGGAGGAAGCCCCTGGCGGGGAACTGGGTTCGCTTTTCGGCGGTGCCCAGACGGCGCTGGCCGGAGGAACGGAGGGGCTGTTTTCCAATCCGGCCGGTCTGGCCGGAGACCCCCGGGGACAGTTCTCCGCCGGTGTGGGCCCGCTGGGCTTCATCAGCCTGGATGTGGGCGGAGTGAGCAACGGTGGTTTCAACGGCGGGGGCGGATACCTGGCCTGGTCGGACCGGCTGGGCAGCGGCCGGGGGCCAGTGGTGCCGGCCTACGGCCTGTTGGTCCGCCGCCATCCCGATCAGGCGCTGGAGTTCCGGCTGACCGATTCGCGGAACCGCACCGGGGAGGTGCTGCCCTATCTGCTGGCCGGGGCCCTGGATGTGGACGCCATGTTTCCCGGGGGCATTGCCATCCGTGAATCCAGCCGGGGGATCAGCCGCGTTTCCCGGACAGGACTGGGGGCCGGGCTGGGGGTGGCTCTGGGCAACTGGCTGCGGCTGGGCTGCCAGCTGGAACTGGAATGGCTGGAGGTGTCCACGGCGGGCTGGATGTTTCTGGATTATGCCGCCCATGAGACTTCCGGGACGGGCGTGGAAAACGTGCTGCAGGGGCAGTCCTCCGGATTCATGCACTGGCAGGGGGCCTCCAACCGGCTGATCTTCTCGGGGGGAATGCAGATCCAGGGGGAGTCCGGGCTGGGCATGGGGCTCTATGTCCGGCTGCCTTCGGACACTCTGTCCGGCACTGGTTCGCTCAACATGTTCCGGGGGGATTGGCTGGCGGTTTCCAGCGATGGCTCGGCAGTGCATGATCAGACCGCCTATTCCCGGGCAGGCGGTGAAAAGCTTCCCTTCCGGCTGGACAGCCCGCGGCAGGTGAGGCTCGGTTTCTCCCTCAAGTCGGACTGGGCGGTGATAACCCTGGACCTGACCCGGACCGCGCCCCAGGCCGGCTATGAGGTGCTGCCGGGGGTGCAGGGCACGGGCAGTCTGTTGGGAGTCTCCCGGCTGGACAGCCTGGAAACATCAGGCCGGGGCGCGCTGGATTACGCCCTGGGGATGGCATTTGTGGGTGGTGGCGGCAATACCCTGGTGATGGGGCTGCGCTCCCGGCGGGCGCTGGCTCCCCCGGATGATCCGGTATTCCGGGCACTTGATTTTACATCCGTTTCAACGGGTGTGTATCACCACCGCAAGGGGCTGAGCGCGTCCCTGGGGCTTGGCTATCGCTTCGGGGAAACCCGGAGCATGAGGTTCTCCGCTCCGGGGGGGTATGCCCAGGAAGAACTGCAACAGCCGGTAAGGATGGAGGAGTGGAGTTTAAGCCTGGGGGCGACCCTGGCCTATTGACGGCTTTTGTTTCTGGTTTGAATAACCTGTGAGGGAACTTGATGCCGGTATTGGAAAACCTGGTATTGGAAGACCTGGCATTGGAAAGCCTGGCGTGGGAAACAGGTTCCGCAGGTGGTCTGCTTACCGTGGGTCTGCTTACCGTGGGTCTGTTTGCCGTGGGTCTGTTGACCGTGGGGCGCTTTATTGTGGAACGCTTTTCCGTGGGGGGCGTTCTCCCGGGTCCCCGGTTATTACTCCGGGCCGCTTTGCCGGTGTTCCTGCTGGGGGGCTGCTTCGGTGAAGGCAGGGTCAGTCCCTCCGGGGGCGATATGGCCGGCACCTGGGTATACTCAGCCGGTTCCCAATGCCGGCAGACCCTGCACATACACCCTTCCGGTTCCACTGCCGGTGATGACGCTGACCGGGAAATAACCCACCGGACGGAGTTTTTTGCCTTCGGAGCCGGCATGGCCAGAACCCTCAGCGGTATATACACCATAACCGGGGGCGACAGCAGGGAGGGCCTGGTGACGTTTGAGGTGCAGCCCGCCGATCCGGCCAGCGGGGCCGAACTGCTGTTTTGTGGACAATACGAACACCTGGAGTCCGAGGCCCTGGACGCCGACCTGTCCGGCACACCCGCAGCCTGGGGACTGGAGGACCTGACCTGGCGCGTCTGGCCTCACCGGGAACAGGGGGCCGTGTTTATCGGGTCCGCCGATGCTAAAACCGATGTCTTTGTCATGGGGTCCGGCGGCGGGGTCCTGAAAGGCTTCCGGCTGGATGACGGGGTGTATCCTGACGGCCCCCTGTTCTTCAAGGAGCCCCTCCAATCGGCAGCGGCGCTGAATGATATCAATGTGAACGGGTTCGAGGTGCATCCCCTTCCAGGCAGCATACTGGAGTTTGAAAGCACAAACCTGGAAATTTATGTGGTGCTCAGCAGGGTCTGGCTGCACATCACCTCCGCCTTGACCCTGACCCTGGAAGTGCTTTCGGATGATTCGCCGGAGCTGTGTTCCTTCATTCCCTACCAGGACCTGGATTTCACTCAGCCCTCTCCGGAGAGCCCTTTTGCAGCCGGAGTGAGAAAACAGTCCCTGATTGTCAATCCCGTGGAAAGCAAACCGTATCTTGTCCCGTTCCTCACCGGTTCGGAGCCGCCGGAGCAGGCCTCCTGGATATTGCCCCTGCTGGTTGCCAAGACGGGGACCGGGGAATGCCAAGCCCGGATATACGCTGAGCCCCTGGCGGTAACCCGGTATGCCCAGCGGCTGGAGCTTTTTGATCCCGGGTTCGCCCTGTGGACTCCCTATCCGTCTCCCCTGGGCCTGCTGGCCGGTGTGCGGCCCGGACAGGAGGGGTCCTGGAGCGCCATATCCCTGGAAAATCCGGGGCTGGTCGCGCCGGGCTTCCGGCTGTTGCCCGGGTTGTTTCAGGCGATGCAGGCAGGGGAGGGGCTTCCGGATGCCGGACTGTTCGATCCCCTGGATCTTCTGAACCGCAAGGATGGCGATTCCCTGGTGGCGGTGCAGGAGCGCGGCGGGGAGCGGGAGATTTCAGTGTATCCCCCGGATGACCACTGGGCGGGGGTCGGCCCGTGGAGCGCTGGCCGCCCGGGAGCCGCCGGGCTTCCGATCAGCCTGCCCGCGGATTTCGGGTCGTTCCCCCTGGATGGTCAGCGTGGCGGCGTCTATGCAATTACGCTGGGGGTGCCGTCCCGGGTGAGCATCTATACCTCCGGCGGGGTGGATACCGCCGGGGCGCTGTATGACTCCACCGGCTGGCAAATTGCCCTGGGGCGGGGTGGCGCGGCTGATGGCCGGGGGTTTCTCCTGAACAGGACCCTGGCCAGCGGCGGCTATCGCCTGGAGATCACTGCCCCGGAGGGTGAGGAGTTCAGCCTGTATCTGGAGCCGGCCCCCCCGGGCCCCGTTGCCGATGAGGACCTGGAAGGCTGCCTGCTGGGCGCCGGTCTGGCGCGCAGTGGGGCATCGGAGTTGTCCAGGCTGGCCTGTCAGGGGCGGGGGGTGATCAGTCTGGCGGGGCTGGAGTCCTTCACCGGCCTGAGAGAGGCCGACCTGTCCTGGAACCGCGTGGCGGACCTCACTCCCCTGGCGGGACTGGGCCTGACCTGGCTGAACCTGGACGGCAATCCCCTGGCCGACACGGCGCCGCTGGCATCTCTCCAGGGGCTGCTCCGGCTCTCCCTGGCCCAGGTGCGTCTGGACGATGCGCAACTGTCCCGGCTGGAACTGCTGGCCCGGGAACGGCTGGTATATCTCAATCTGCGCGGGGCCACCGGCTTCAGTCCGGAAGCCCTGAGCGCTCTCAGGCGGGCTCTGCCTGCTGCGCACATCATCGCCCCCGACGGCTCGGTGATGGAGTAAAGGCTGCCGGCCCTATCGCCCAACGGCCTGCTGCACGGCGGAGGCCGGGTCGATGGTGCGCTCGGGGGGGGAGCCCCGGCGGAGCTGGTTGATGGCCGCGGTGATGCCGTTCAGCGTGAGCGGAAACATGCTTTCGGCAAAAACCGACCGCACCAGCGAAATGGAATAAATCTGCCGCCAGTCCTCCCGGGGCTCCGGGTTGAGCCATACCGAGTGCGGAAAGGCTTCCCGCAGGCGGGCCAGCCAGACCAGCCCCGGCTCCTGGTTGAAGTGATCCACGCTGCCCCCCTGCTGAAGCAGTTCGTAGGGGCTCATGGAGGCATCACCCACGATTATCAGCCGGTAGTCGCGGTTGTACTTGTGCAGGATGTCGAAGGTGGCCCGCCGGCCCTCCCAGCGGTATTCCTCCAGCCAGACGTTCTCATACACGCAGTTGTGAAAATAGAAGGTCTCCAGGTGCTTGAACTCGGTGCGTGCCGAGGAAAACAGCTGCTCGCAGCGCCGCACATGGGGGGTCATGGAACCGCCAATGTCGAAGAACAGCAGCACCTTCACAGCGTTGCGGCGGCTGGGGCGCATCAGCACATCGTACATCATCCCCTTGCGGGCCGTGTCCCTGATGGTGCCGTCCAGGTCCAGCTCATCGGGGTGCCCCTCGCGTGTGAAGCGCCGCAGGCGGCGCAGGGCCATCTTGATGTTGCGGGTGTCGAGCACCATGTCTCCGGCCAGGCCCTGGTAGAGCCGCTGATCCCACACCTTTACGGCGCTCCCCCGGCGTTTCCCCGCGTCGCCCACCCTGATTCCCGCCGGGTTGTACCCCCCGGAGCCAAAGGGGCTGGTGCCTCCGGTGCCTACCCATTTATTGCCTCCCTGATGGGCCTCTTTCTGCTCCCGGCTGCGTTCCGCGAAGGTTTTCATAATATCCTCCCAGCTCCCCAGGGCCTCGATGCGCGCCATTTCCTCCGGCGTGAACAGCCGCTCCAGACCGGACCTGAGCCATTCGGCGGGAATCTGTCCCGCGCTTAGGCTGAGCACCCGGTCCGTGCCTTGAAAATAATGGGCGAAGGCCCTGTCGAAGGGGTCGAAATACCGTTCATCCTTGACCAGCGCGGCCCGGCACAAGTAGTAGAACTGTTCCGCATCGGGCTCGATAACCCGCCGGGACAGCGCGTCCAGAAGCGCCAGGAACTCCTTTACCGAAACCGGCACTCCGGCGGCGCGCAGTATGTGTAGGAAATCGGCGAACATGAATCCTCGGGCTCCCTGACGCCCGGTATGGGCAGTGGGGGCGGTTCAGTTTCCGGGCTGGCTAAAAACGCCGCTGGACAAAACCCATTTTCTCGAAAAGCTGGATGTCCTGCTCGTTTTTCAGCATGGCTCCGTGCAGAGGAGGCAGCTCCCGGGCCAGGTCCAGTTCCTTGAGCCGGGAAGGAGGTATGTTTTCCACCAGCAGCAGCCGTATCCAGTCGATCAGCTCGCTGGTGGTGGGTTTTTTCTTCAGCCCCTGCACCTCGCGGAACTTGAAAAACACCTCCAGGGCCTCCCGGAGCAATTCCTCGTGCAGCCCCGGATGATGCACGCTGATAATCTGCCGCATGGTCTCCGGGTCGGGAAAGCGGATGTAGTGGAAAAAACACCGCCGCAGGAAGGCGTCCGGCAGTTCCTTCTCGTTGTTGCTGGTTATGATGACCACCGGCCGCTGCCGGGCCTGCACCATCTCGCCGGTTTCATACACATGGAACTCCATCCGGTCCAGTTCCAGCAGCAGATCATTGGGAAACTCGATGTCGGCCTTGTCTATCTCGTCTATGAGCAGCACCACCTTTTGCTCGGCGCTGAAGGCCTCCCATATCTTGCCGCGCCTGATATATGCACCGATGTCCTTGAGCCGGTCCTCGCCCAGCTGGCTGTCCCGGAGCCGGGACACCGCGTCGTACTCGTAGAGCCCCTGCTGGGCCGTGGTGGTGGACTTGATGTGCCAGGGGATTATCTCCATGCCCAATGCGGAGGCGACCTCGTGGGCCAGCATGGTCTTGCCGGTGCCCGGCTCGCCCTTCACCAGCAGGGGCTTTTCCAGCGCAATGGCGGCATTGACCGCCACCTGGAGATCGTCCGTGGCGATATAGCTGCTGGTGCCGTTGAATTTGCTTTTTTTCATGGGGCTTGCCGGTTGTTTTGTGGGGGCCCGCTGCCGTCGGGTCGTTCCTGGATTATGTTAATGTGAAAATATCATGACCTGCCCCGGGCATCAAATAAGTCCCATTTGGCAGTTTTTAAAGCCTGGGCTATTCTGAAATGATAAAAATAACTGTTTTGTCATTTTCTATCTGTTGACAGATTTTTTGTGATCATGTTACATATTTTTGTTTTCTGGCTTTTTATTTTAATGGATTTTACCCGGAAAGAACCTAAGGGTGCTATTATTCGGGTGTGATCCAGTCGCCGCGGGAAAAAAGGGCAGTATTTGCAGTACACGCGTACCGCGGATGAAAATTCCGGGTAATATTAAATAATTTTGCAGGGTGCGAATCCGGCAGAAATGGGTGTCAAATTACCGGGAAAAGGTTTCCTGGGGCCCATTGTAAAAGATTAGTCATGCTTCGTCCCGCCCATTTGGGGGGATCGGATCGGTCCGGCGCTAAAAGCCGGCACGGAAGCCCGGCCAAACCCGGAAAAAGCAGACCTTACCGACAAACACAAAACAGGAAACACCAGTTACCGCCATGAATTACCTGGATTCCCCATATCTGCAAAGAGTTTTTGATTTTGACATATTGCACATGGAGCTGAACACGTTCCTGTTCATGCTGGTGGTCATTCTGATCGTCATGGTGAGCCTGAACACGCTTTTGTTCCGCCCCATCCTGAGAACCCTGGACAACCGCGCCGCCCTGAAGAACTCTTTGGAGAAAGGCGTTTCGGGTTCCATGGAGGAAATTCAGAGCCTTACCGAGAAATACCAGCTGGATCTGGCCAAGGTGCTGGACCAGGTGGCCTCCGTGCGGGGGGAAAGTCACAAGACCACCCAGAAGGTCGTCTCGGAAATACTGGAAAAGTCGCGTGAGGAATCCCAGCAGAACTTCCAGCAGTCCCTGGGAGAATTGCAAAAGCAGATGGAGGCCGTTCGCGTTCAGCTGGCGGATGAGGCGCGCACACTGGCCGACAAGGCCGCCCAGAAACTGCTGGGTGCGTAGGATATAGGCATTAAAACAGCCCGCCTGACGGGCCATCGGATAACCTGAGGATATATCGAAGTGGCATTTCTCAACACCTGCCGTTCAGCCCTGGCCGGAATAATGCGATTTTTGACTCTCGCGGCGGCCACAACCATACCCTGGACCGCGACGGCCCTGGCCGCCGGCGGAGCCAGCACGGACCCCTGGGGCGATCTTTTGCACAAGGCCATCAACTTCGTGGTGCTGGTGGCGCTGCTGGTTTATTTCCTGCGCAAGCCCATCCCCGGATTTCTTCGCAAGACGGCCGGTGAGGCCAAGGAGCAGCTTGAGGCGGCCCGCGAGGCGGCCCGCAAGGCCGAGGAGGAACTGGCCGCCCAGAAGGCCAAGATAGCCGGGCTGCAGCAGGAACTGGAGCGGATGGTGCAAAAGGCCCGCGAGGATGCCGAAGCCGAGCAGAAGCTGCTTGTTGCCGATGCACAAACACAGGCCGAACGCATCAAGTCCCATGTCCAGGCGCAGATGGAGCAGGAGGTGCGCAAGGCCACTGCGGTGCTGCGCCGGGAGATGGCGGAGGAAATGGTCAAAGTGGCTGAGGAAATCATTAAAAAGCGCATGGACCCCGCCGCAAGCAGCAAGGTCATTGACAGGTTTATCCAGCAGCTGGAGGGATCAAGATGAGCTCCATGGTAATCGCCAAACGGTACGCAAAAGCCCTGATGAACCTTGCGGTCAAGGAAAATAGCGTTGAGCAGGTGGGCGAGGGGCTGGACACCCTTGCCGACGCCCTGGTGGAATCGGCGGAATTCGCCGCCGCCCTGGCGGACCCGAAAGTGCCCCAGAGCGTCAAGGCCCAGATCATGGCCGAAGTGTTGAAAAAGGCCCAGGCCCACACCCTGGTTTCCAATTTTGTGCGCCTCCTGACGGAAAAGCGCCGGCTGGTCCTGATGGGCGAGATCCGGACCGCGTTTCATCAGCTGGCCGACGAGAAGGCCGGCCGGGCCTATGCCCGCGTCAGGGTGGCCGAAAAACTGACCGGGGATCAGGAAGCCCGGCTGAAAAAGCAGCTGGAGAACCTCTCCGGCAAGAATCTTACCCTGCAGGTGACCGTTGACCCCGACCTTTTGGGTGGAGCGGTGGCCCGGATCGGCAGCACGGTCTGGGATGGGAGCCTGCGTAATCAACTGGATCAAATCAGACAATCGTTCATTGAAGGATAGTTGACAAATGAAATTGCGCGCCGAGGAAATCAGTTCCATTCTGGAACAGCAGATAGCCTCCTTCGACAAGAAGGTGGATACCCGTGAGGTAGGAACAATTCTCACAGTTGGAGACGGGATCGCCCGCGTTCACGGCCTGGAAAACGTCAAGGCCGGTGAGTTGCTGGAGTTCCCCGGTGGAATTTCCGGGATCGCCCTGAACCTGGAAGAGGACAACGTGGGGGTGGTGCTGATGGGCGGCGAGTCCAGCCTCAAGGAGGGCGACGAGGTCCGCCGCACCGACCGCATTGCCGAGGTTCCCGTTGGTGACGCCATGCTGGGCCGGGTGGTCAACCCCCTCGGGCAGCCCCTGGACGGCAAGGGCCCCATCAAGAGCGAAGGCACGAACAACCTGGATATCGTGGCTCCCGGCATCGTAAAGCGCCAGCCGGTGAACCAGCCCCTGCAGACCGGCATCATGGCCATCGACGCCATGATCCCCATCGGGCGGGGCCAGCGCGAGCTTATCATCGGCGACCGCCAGACCGGCAAGACCGCCATCGCCATCGATACCATCATCAACCAGAAGGGCGGCGACGTCGTCTGCATCTATGTGGCCATCGGCCAGAAAAACTCCTCGGTGGCCAACGTGGTCAAGAAGCTGGAGGACCAGGGCGCCATGGATTACACCATTGTCGTTTCTGCCTCGGCCTCCGACCCGGCTCCCCTGCAGTACATCGCCCCCATGGCCGGTTGCAGCATCGGTGAATACTTCATGAACAAGGGCCAGCACGTTCTGCTGGTCTATGATGATCTTTCCAAGCAGGCCGTGGCCTACCGGCAGCTTTCGCTGCTGCTGCGGCGGCCCCCGGGCCGTGAGGCCTATCCGGGCGACGTGTTCTACCTGCATTCACGCCTGCTGGAACGTGCCGCCAAGCTCAGCGATAAAAACGGCGGGGGCTCCCTCACCGCGCTGCCGATCATCGAGACCCAGGCCGGCGACATCTCGGCCTATATCCCCACCAACGTGATTTCCATCACCGACGGGCAGATCTTCCTCAGCACCGACCTGTTCAACTCGGGCATCCGGCCGGCCATCAACGTCGGACTCAGCGTGTCCCGCGTGGGCGGGGCCGCCCAGGTGAAGGCCATTAGAAAGGTGGCGGGGACCATGAAGCTGGAACTGGCCCAGTACCGTGAGAAGGCCGCCTTCGCCCAGTTCGGCTCCGACCTGGACAAGGCCACCCAGATGCAACTGGCCCGCGGCGAGCGCCTGACCGAACTGCTCAAGCAGTTGCAATACCAACCCAAGGAAGTGACCGATCAGGTGATATCCATCTTCGCCGGGACTTCCGGCGGGCTGGACGACCTGCCGGTGAATCAGGTCAAGAAGTTCGAGGCCGAGTTCACCAGCTTCATCCATACCCGGTATGCCCAACTGCATAAATCCATTTCCGATTCCAAGAGCCTGGAAGACGAGGACCGCGAGGCCCTGAAAAAGGCCCTCAAGGAATTCAAGGAAAGCTACAAGGCGTAAGATGGCGACATTAAGAGACATCAAGCGCCGCATTGACAGCGTGCGCAACACCCGGCAGATCACCAGCGCCATGAAGATGGTGTCCACCGCGAAGCTGAACCGGGCCCAGAATCAGGTGCGGGCCGCCCAGCCTTACTCGGAGGAACTGCGCAGCATGGTGACCTCAATTTCCTCAGGGCTGACCGCTGATGACCACCAGCTGTTTCAGTCCCCTGAGGGCGGATCCTCGGTGGTGATGCTCTTCACCTCGGACCGGGGGTTGTGCGGGGCCTTCAACACGGCGCTGTGCAAGAACCTGGAGCGCCATGTGGCCGCCAACCGGGAGACCTTTCCCGACCTGGAGATCATAACCATTGGCCGCACCGGTAATGACTACTTCAAGAAGCGCGGCTTCAAGATCCGCCGCTCGGTGCTGTACGCCAAGCCCGACGAGCGCAAGCTTCATATCAAGGACCTGATCGAGGAGCTGAACGGAGCGTTCATCAGCGGAGAAGTGGGGCGGCTGTTCCTGGCCTACAATCACTTCAACAACCCCATCAGCCAGGAGCCCCGGGTGACGCAGCTTTTGCCCATCGCACCGCCCAAGGCAACCGGGGTGGCCGGAGAGGAAAAGGCAAAGGATCAGCCCGCCACGGCACGGGAGCTTATATTCGAGCCTTCCCGCGAGCATATCCTGGATCTGCTGCTGCCGCGCTACATGGAGAACCAGTGCTTCCTGGCCCATCTCAATACCGAAGCCGGCGAGCATGGCGCGCGCATGGTCGCCATGGATGGAGCCACCAGGAACGCGGGGGATATGATCGAACGCCTGACACTGCAATACAACCGGGTGCGCCAGGCCGCCATTACGAAGGAACTGATCGAGATCGTGAACGGCGCCCAGGCCATCTGACAGGCTCCGGGTGCCCGGGTTATTTCGGGCAGTTTTTTCAGGCAGTATATTTTTTTAACAGCAACAGGTTCCGGGACGGGAAACCGTCGTCGGGAAAAACGATAGAAACAACAAACCGCTAACAAGCTACGGGATAGTAAATAAAATGGCCAAAGGACATGTGGTACAGGTGATGGGACCGGTGGTGGACATCGCCTTTTCGGAAGGTTCGCTGCCGGCGATTCTGAACGCCGTGCGTATTGACATGAAGGAAGGCGGGCAGGACAAGCCCATTATCTGCGAGGTGCAGCAGCACCTGGGCGAATCGGTCGTGCGCACTGTGGCCATGTCCAGCACCGACGGCGTTTCGCGCGGCATGGTGGTCGTGGACCTGGATACTCCCATCTCCGTCCCTGTGGGCAAGGAAGTGCTGGGGCGCATCCTGAACGTCATCGGTGAGCCGGTGGACGAAGCCGGCGATGTGAATGCCAAGACCTTCCGGTCCATACACCAGACTCCGCCCACCTTTGAGGAGCAGGAAACCGGCACCAGCATGTTTGTCACCGGCATCAAGGTCATCGACCTGCTGTGCCCCTATGCCCGCGGCGGCAAGATCGGATTGTTCGGCGGTGCCGGGGTGGGCAAGACCGTGGTCATCATGGAGCTCATCCGCAACATCGCCTCGGAGCACGGCGGTTACTCGGTATTTGCCGGGGTGGGTGAGCGGACCCGCGAGGGTAACGACCTGTGGCTGGAGATGAAGGAGTCGGGCGTGCTGGAAAAGACAGCCCTGATCTACGGCCAGATGAACGAGCCCCCCGGAGCCCGCGCCCGCGTGGCCCTCACCGGACTGACCGTGGCCGAGCACTTCCGCGACGAGTTCAAGGCCGACGTGCTGATGTTCATCGACAATATCTTCCGCTTCACCCAGGCCGGTTCCGAGGTGTCCGCCCTGCTGGGCCGCGTGCCCAGCGCCGTGGGTTATCAGCCCACGCTGGCCACCGAGATGGGTGCCCTGCAGGAGCGCATCACCACCACCAAGAACGGCTCCATCACCTCGGTGCAGGCCATCTATGTGCCCGCCGACGACCTGACCGACCCTGCGCCGGCCACCGCCTTCGCGCACCTGGACGCCACCACCGTGCTCAGCCGGGCCATCACCGAGCTGGGTATCTACCCGGCGGTGGACCCGCTGGACTCCACCTCCCGGATTCTTGACCCGGCAATCGTGGGCGAGGAGCACTTCCGGGTGGCCCGCGAGGTGCAGCGGGTGCTGCAGCGCTACAAGGACCTGCAGGACATTATCGCCATTCTGGGTATGGACGAGCTTTCCGATGAGGACAAGTCCCTGGTGGAACGCGCCCGCAAGATCCAGCGCTTCCTCTCCCAGCCCTTCTTCGTGGCCGAGCA
>JAOUPZ010000271.1 GCA_029879595.1 Deltaproteobacteria bacterium
GGGGCTGGGGCGGGGGCTGTGGCTGCCGGCCCTGTTGCTCCGCTGGCAGGATCACCGAGAACAATGATCCCTGTCCGGGCCGGCTTTCCAGCTCTATTTTTCCCTGAAGCAGATCTACCAGATGCCGGATGATGGCCAGCCCCAGGCCGGCGCTCCCCGCGTCATCGTCTTCTTGGCGGCTGGCCCTCACGAAGCTTTCGAAAATCTTTTCCTGATCGGCCGGATCAATGCCCCGCCCGGTGTCTCCCACTTCGATTTTCAATCCCGGCGCTGCTCCCTCCGGTTGTGAAATCCTGAGCCAGACCCCGCCCTGGTCGGTGTACTTGATGCCGTTGCTGAGCAGGTTGTACAGGATCTGCCGCAGCGCCATGGGTGCCGCGTTGATTTTCAGGGGGATGTCCGGGTGGACATGGCAGCCGATTTCCAGGTTCCGCGAAAAGGCCATGGCCGCCATGGCATGGGTGACCTCCTCGGCCAGTTCCCGGATATCCAGTTCCCCCGTCTGCAGGTTCACCCGGCCGGATTCCAGACGGGCCAGTTCCAACAGGTTGTTGATAAGCTCCAGCAGATTCCGGGCGGCTATCCGTGCGTTTCGCACATGGTTCAGCGATTCCAGCCCGGGCGGACCCTCGCATTCCTCGGCCAGCCGCAGATAGCCCAGTACGGCGTTGAGGGGCGTCCTCAGCTCATGCCCCAGCCGGCCCAGATATTCATGATACCCCCCCTGCTGCATTCCGCCTTGCCTGGCTGGCTCTGATCCGGGCAGGCGTGATATCAGAAAACCGCTGTGCATCCCGGCGAGGTCCTTCAAGGCAAGCAGGCTCAGGGTATATGCTTCAGGGCCGGTCCCGGATTTCGGCACCTCCCATTGCCCCGCAGCATGATTCTCCAGGCAATCCTCCAGGGCCGGCTTGCCGGGAGTGGCCGGTTCCCCGGCGGGTTCGGCAAGGTTCAGCAGCCGTTTCAACGCCGGCACGGACAGGGGCTGCTGGCCCTTTCTTACCGGCGGATCAAGATCGGCCAGGCTCTCCTTGAACAGGCCGGCAAAGGCCCGGTTGACATCGGATATCCGCAGTTCCCCGTCCAGCATCAGGCAGGGCAGGGGGTGCTGCTCGAAGATATGGCGGTAGTTTATCTGATGTCCTTCCTCCATGGCCATGTGCCTCATGAAGGTGTCCAGGTCGGTGAAAAGGCAGGTGTAACCGGGAGGCATTTCCTCCGGAGAGGGGGAGATGGTCATGCTGATGGCAAGGTTTGAGCCATCGGCCCTGATGGCCGCCAGGGGAATGGCTGTGACCCCGCTTTTGTCCAGGGAGGAAAAGACTCCGGGCGACTGGTCCCAGGCGGTGAACAGGGAATCAAAACCACGCCCCTTCAAGCCGGCTTCGCCCTGGCCCAGAATCTGTCCGGCCGCCACATCGGACTGCAGCACCATGCCTTGCGGATCAAGGACCAGCCGGCCGCAGACAAGGCTCGCAAGCAGCCTGTTCAGATTATCCAGCAAATCGTTGGCCATGGGATTTCGGAACTCCCTTGATTTCAGGCCCGCCTGACCGCCTGGCGGAGACTTTCCGCCGTCTCCGGGATTGGTTTTTCAGCCGCCCTTTTGCCCCTCTCCCAGTTCAGGGGGAAGAGGCCAGATAGGGCCGCAGGTGTTCCTTCTTGGCGACCAGCAGCATCAGCCGCCCGGTGTGCTTCAGGTGTCCGGCGATCCACTCGGCCTCCTGGCCGTTGCCCCAGAACAGGTCCCCCCGGCCATGGCCCCTTATCGCCCCTCCGGTATCCTGCACGGTCATGAACCGGTTGAAGGGCCGGGTCTTCACCGTATCAAAGGGCACCGGCACCTCTGTGCTTACGAAAGCCAGCGACCCCGCGGGAAACAGCCGCTTGTCCAGGGCCAGGGACCGTCCGGGAGTAAGGGGGACGGAAATATGCCCCAGCGGCCCTTCGGGCCGGATGCTGAAAAACACATAGCTGGGGTTGGTAAACAGCAGGTCCCGCTTGCTCTGGGGGTTTTCCGCCAGGTAGGCGCGGATTCTGTGCAGCGACATTTCCTCCGCCGGAATGATGTTCTTCTGGATCAGTTGGGAGCCGATGCTGCGGTAGGGGTGGCCGTTGGAGGCCTCATAGCCCACCTTGATCTCCGTTCCGTCCGGGAACCGGATGGCCCCGGAGCCCTGAATCTGCAGGAAGAAAAGATCGACTTCATCCACATATGCCAGCACCTGGGCCTTGCCGTTCAGAGCTTCCCGGCCCTGGATCTCCTGGCGGGTGTAGAAGGGGACAATGCTGTTTCCTTCCTGCCGTCCCACCAGCCTGCGATTGGGCAGATCGTCATCGAAATCGCTAAGGTTGATTTCCACCATGTTTTCCGGGCGGGTGTAGATGGGCATTTTCAGATTGCCCCTGGGCTGGGGACTCCCCGGGATCAGCGGCTCGTAATAACCCGTGAACAGGTTGTCGCCCTCCTCCCGGACGGAATCGAAGAAGTGAAACTTGCCGGTGACTTCCTTGAGGAACGATTCCTGATCCGGCGAGTTCAGCACCAGATTCCGGAAGAACAGCATGGAGGCGATCATTTCATCGGGGCTGTATTCCAGCTCTCCGTAGGTGAAGCGGCGGGATGACGGCAGGCGCAGATAATAGCGGATGGACTGGTCCACCGCCTCCAGCAGCCCGGCGGGAGAACTGTCGTCCTTCAGCTCACCGGGGGCGGGCGGGCGGGTTTGGAAAAGGCCCTTTTGGGATGAGCAGGCGCTGAGAGCCACCACAAAAACCATGACCGACAGCAGCAGGCACGGTCTGAGGAACAGCCTGGACGGGCGCTTTCCGCCGTGTTTCATGGTGTGTTCCCGGGGCAGGCTCATGGTCCGTCCTTGATGTTTTCCGGGCGCCGGGTATCGGGGCGCGGAATTTCCGTCATCGTCCGCGCCAAAGGTTAGTATTTGGTGCGGCCCGATGGTTGGGGTATGATGACCCAGGCTCCAGCCAGGCCCCGGGCCGTTTCACCTGCTCAATCAGCAACCCGGGTGCCGTGGTGTCCTTTCACCGCCCCGCCCTTGGGCTTCCGCGGTTTGTGGCAGCAGATCTTCGCGGAAAGGACGGTGAAATGAAACTCCTTATTTTACAGACAAGAATAATGGGGGCTGCGGTATACAGTCAACAGACTATTTTGCCGGGTGATGCGCCGCCCGCGCGGGAATCGGGCGGCCCCCCCAGGGGGCCGTGAAGGAGCATGCAATGAGATCGTGGCTGGAGAGCCTCCCCCGGGGAGGCGGAGGTCTGGCGAGGCCCCTGCTGGCGCCCCTGTCCGCGCTGTATGGGCTTTTGTCAGATCTGCGCGTGCGGGCCTATGGGGGGGGCTGGCTGAAAAGCAGTTCGGCGGGGCGTCCGGTGGTTTCCGTGGGCAATCTGGTCAGCGGCGGCGGCGGCAAGACACCCCTGGTGGACTGGCTGCTGCGGACCGCCGCCGGCCAGGGTGCGCGCCCGGCGTGTCTCAGCCGGGGTTATGGCCGCAAGGGGTCCTCGGACCTGATCCGCCTGAAGCTCTCCGAAGGAGCGGGGGCCAGACCGGAGCACACCGGCGACGAACCGGCCATGCTGGCCCGGCGCAATCCGGAGATTCCCTTTTATATTGGCGCTTCCAGGGTGCGGGCCTCCCGGCTGGCCCTGGTCTGGGATGATCCGGGGCTGTTCATCATGGATGACGGATTCCAGCATCTGGCGCTGGCCCGGGACCTGGACCTGGTGCTGGTGGATTCCGTCCGCCTGCTGGGCAACGAGAAACCGCTGCCCCTGGGGCCGCTGCGCGAGCCCCTCTCGGCCCTGAGCCGCGCCCACGCCCTGGTGTTTACCCGCATGCCCCTGGAGCCCGAAGGCGTTGAGGAACACGGCGCGGGCTTTCCCGGCATCCTGGATGACTTCATCCAGAAGGCCCGCCAGGCCGCGGGGCACGAACTGCCGGTGTTCCGGTGCGACTACCGGCCCCGGCGGCTCAGGCGGCTGGCCGGCGGAGAAGAGCGGCCTCTGGAGGCGCTCCGGGTCAGGGAGGCGGCGCTGTTATGCGCCATCGCCAATCCCTGGGCGTTTTCCGCGACCATCCGGGAACTGGGAGCCTCGGTGGCCCGACTGCATGACCTGCCGGATCATGACCCATACGACCCCCGCACCCTGGCGGAAATCAACCGGTTGTTGGAGGAGGCCCCCGCCGACCCGTTCTCCGGCGATCAGGCCCCCGTCTGGGTCACCACGGAAAAGGACGCCGTCAAGCTGGAGGTGCGGCTGGAGGAGGGAACATTGCGCCCGGAAAATGCCGCTAAACTGTGGGTGCTGGAAATGGACGCCGTGCCCGAGCCGGCTTTCCGGGAGTTTTTCCTGGAGTTTCTCCGGGCCCGGGGGCTGCTGTGACTCCTGCCGGGGGCTGTGACTCCTGCCGGGGGCTGTGACTCCT
>JAOUPZ010000272.1 GCA_029879595.1 Deltaproteobacteria bacterium
ATTTTTTCGGCCGTGGTGATGTGGCGTATGGCCCCGGTAGGGCAGACCTCGGAGCACAGGGTGCACTTGAGCTGGCAGTGGGCGATGTTGAACCGCAGCACCGGCGTCCACAGGGCCTCAATGCCCCCCTCGGCCAGGGTAGCGGGTTGCAGCACATTGGTGGGGCAGACGTTTACGCACTGTTCGCACTTTATGCAGCGGGCCAGAAAGCTCCGCTCCGGCAGCGAGCCGGGGGGGCGGATCATCAGGGGGGAGTAGTTGCTGTCGTCCGTCCAGCCGTTGCCCTTCAGCAGGGGCACGGCCAGCAGCCCCCCCAGCCCGGCGAAGAGCAGCCGCCTGCGCCCCATGTCGGGGGCGGGGTTCACCTGGGTTTTGTCCAGACCCAGCATGGTATAGCGCAGCGCCCCCTCGTGGCAGTCGTCCAGGCAGTTCATGCAGGCCAGGCATTCGCTGAGCCGCAGCACCGAATGGGGGTCCGAGGCCCCCTCGCAGCGGGTCAGGCAGACGTTGCAGCCATTGCAAAGCGCCGGGTCGCGGTTGATGCGGAACAGGGCCAGCCGGGACAGCACTCCCAGCAGAGCGCCCAGGGGACACAGCACCCGGCAGAAGAAGCGGGGCCAGCGGATATTAAGCGCCAGCAGCCCCAGGAAAAACAGCCCCGCCCAGAAAGAACCGGTAAACACGCGTTCCTTTACTCCGGGGGCGAAGAGCATCCATTCCGGTGCGCCCAGCCTGCCTGCGGCCATGTCCGCCGCCGGAGCCACGGTCAGGGCCCAGCCCCGGTACACGGTGGCGATGGGGTCCAGCAGCCCGGTCTGAAGCACCCCCAGCGCGGCCATCACCAGCAGGGCGACCAGCAGGGAATACTTGAGGTATTGCCGCCGGCGGTATTCGTTCTGGGCGATGCGCTCCCGGTTGCCCCGGGTGTTGAACAGCCAGCCGGCCAGCTGGTGCAGGGTCCCGAAGGGGCAGATCCAGTTGCAGAACACCCGCCCGAAGACGAATGTGAGAGCGACCACCAGCAGCGACCAGCCCAGCCCCCGGTACAGCGTTCCGCCGGACAGGGCTGTGGCCAGGGCCGTCAGGGGGTCCAGTTCCAGCAGCCAGGACACCGGAAAACCGGCCAGCCTGCTGGTCCAGCCGGCCCAGATGAAAAATACGAACAGCCCCAGGAACACCGCCTGGGAGGCCAGCCGGGCGTTGGTCAGGCGCAGCAGGCGGCGCAGGGGGGACGGGGGTTGCGGGGAAGGCTGGGGAGCGCTGTTCACGTCACCTCCTTTACCCGCGAGGCGAAGTCCCGGTTGCCGGCGCCCTTGTCCTCGGCGCGGGCCAGATATTCGGGCAGTTCATCCTCCCGGCGCAGCATGTGGCGGTAGGCCCAGGCGTCCAGGGCCACCGGGTCGGTTCCGGCGGCGACGGCATCGCCGCGCAGCACCTGGGCCGGGTCCCCGCCGGTGGGGCCGCCCCGCATCAGCACCCGCGATCCGTCCAGGATGGTCAGCGTGGGGCGGATCATCAGGGCCAGATCCGAGATGATCCGGTGGATATCCTGATGAAACTGGTTGCGCCTGCCGCCCAGCAACCCGTACCAGTTCTTCAGGCCCATGGAGGCCTGGCACAGGTTGTGGTCCTTCACCGGAGAAAGCCCGATTACCTTGTTCACGCCCCGGAAGGGCCGCTGGAAAAACCACCAGTTTTCGATAAGCTCCGCGCCCGGCGTGTGAAGCATCCGGAAGGCGTTGCCGTCCGGCAGGTACACTCCCGCCCCGGACTGCCGCGCCGCGTCCCTGAGGCCGGACTTGATGAAACAGTCTGCGGGGGATTCGATGGGATTGTCGGCCACCCGCACCTCGGCGGCCCGGCATTCCCCCAGCAGCATCCGCACCAGGGCCTCCAGCACCTCCGGGTGGGTGGTGGCCCCCAGTTCCGGCCCCCGGTCAAAGGCCGCGTTGGGCTTAACCAGCACCACATCGCCGGGCCGGATATAATGGCGCAGGCCGCCCAGGGCACCCAGGGCCTTTTGAAGGCGCTCGGTGACGCCGGCGCCCCGGCCCACTCCCAGCGCCGGGGCCCCTTGTGGGGGCGGCACCCGGAAGTCCGGCAGCCGGAAACTCTCCTGCCGGGGCAGGGCCCGGAGTCCGTCCGGATCGTTCAGGGACAGCGGCCAGCCTGGCGGGGCCTTGGCCAGATACAGCCCGGCGCTGGTCACTCCGGTGGCGATGGCCCCCTTGATGATCAACTCCCGCCGGGTGAGAGGCTTTTTCTCGTGCGACCTGTCTTTTCCGGTTTTCCTGTCACTCATGGCCGGTCTCCGGTTGCCCTGCATTCATCCGGGCCAGGGCCTGGAAGCATTTGCGAAGCTCACCCTCCAGCCCGCGTTCCGCCGCAGCGTTTTCCACCCCGCAGATAAACCGCCCCCCCAGCCCGAGGGCCATGTGCGTTCCCAGGTACCGGTGCCGGAGGATGCTCATGTTCTCCTGTTGCCTCAGGCTCTCGTATTCCATTTCGCCCTCTGTCAAAAGGCGGTCCCTCAGGGCCTGGGCCGCCGCAGGGTTTTCCGCCTGGTGCAGAAACCAGCGCGACCCGGCACCGGGGGGCGGCGCGGCTGCTCCCGGCTTTTCCGGCGCGCGGCTGCCGAACCAGAACTCCCGGGCGAAGTCGTACTGGAAGACATTGTCCCGGACATAGTCCAGCCCGGCTGGCGATATACCAAGCGGCCCGGTCAGCACCCGGTACAGCAGGGGGCCGGGATCATTTCCGGCCAGTCCGGCCAGGGCCGTCATAACCTGCAGGGCCTTGGCGGAGGTGTCCTCCGTGGCCGGAGTGCCCGCCAGCCGGAAGAAGTAGCGGCCCGCCATGCCAATGCCCCCTCCGGAGGTCGGAAAGTACATCCCCGCCGGGCGAGGCTCTGGACCGGGCTGCGCCAGCAGTTTTACCTGTTTGTCCGGGGTCCGGTGGTCGGAGAATACTCCCAGGCTGCCGGGCAGGGAGCCCTGATCGAACAGTTCGATTGACAGTTCCGCTCCTCCGGGGCCTTTCAGCACCAGGTAGTGCAGGGCCCGGAAATCCTGGCGGATGAACTTCTCGGCCTCACCGTTGATTTTCTCGTACAGGTTATCCGGGCCAAAGCCGCGCACCCTGCCACCGGGGGTCCAGCCGCCCGCCAGCAGCGCCATGGGAAATGGCGCCATGTCCACTCCGCCCCCGGCGGCTCCCGCGCCGGCTCCCATAGCCGGTGCGGCGGGATCCGTCCAGGGAACAGGGGGCGGGCGGTACAGGGTTTTCTCCGGCTCCCCCGTGGCCAGCAGCCGGTGGTCCAGATCACGGCTGGCCGGGTCATGGGGATTGAGGGCCACCCAGCCGACCACCAGGGCCAGCGCCGTCAGTACCAGGGCCGAGGAGAGCGCTTCCGCCGGACCGATATGCTTGCGCAGCACCTTGCGGCTTCGGGGATTGAAAATGCGTTCTGTGCTCATGTCTGGTCCATGGGGGGCGAGAGACTGGAGGATGTGCTCACCCCTTGGTTCAGCGATGCCCCCTGGTGCGGGGTGTTTTGAAAAACAGCCTGGGCTCTGACAGTCATTTTCCCAGCTTTTTCAGCCGAGATAAAGCCGACAGCGGAATCTTTTCCGACCGGAGGAATTGAAGAAGATTCCTGATAGGCGTAAAAATTCTATATGGTAGTATTTACGGCGATGGCAAAAAACTCTCCTGCCGGCAAAGTTTTCGGCATGGTTTTCGGTAGAAGTGGGGCTCGGCCCTTGGCATGAGGTTGGGAAGTGGCAGAATCAATATTTCTTAAAGACCTGGTAATTATCAGCTTTGCGGCCCTGATGGTGGTGCTGCTGGTTCGCTGGGTCGGACTGCCTTCCATTGCCGGAATGATCATGGCCGGAGTGTTGATAGGCCCTCACGCGCTGGGGCTGGTGGGCGACTCCCACCAGGTGGAAGTGATGGCCGAGGTGGGAGTGGTGCTGCTGCTGTTCGGTATCGGGCTGGAGCTTTCGCTGGACCGCCTGCGGCGGCTGTGGCGGCTGATCCTGGTGGGGGGGACCCTGCAGGTGGGACTGACCATGGGGATGGTAATCGGTCTGGCCCTGCTGCTGAAAACGCCTTTTTCCAGCGCCATTTTTCTGTCGTTCATGGTGGCGGTGTCAAGCACGGCCATCGTGCTGCGCTCTTTGCAATCGCGCCAGGAAATGGAAACGCCCCACGGAAGGCTGATCGTAGGGGTGCTGGTCTATCAGGACCTGGCGGTGGTTCCGATGGTGCTTGTGCTGCCTCTTTTGGCCGGGGGCGGAGACGCGGGGATGGACCTGGGCATGTCCCTGCTCAAGGCTGTGATGGTGCTGGGGGGGATCCTGTTGGCCTCTCTGCTGATAGTTCCGCGGGCCCTGTCACTGGTGGCGGCCACCCGTCAGCGCAATCTGTTCGTGCTGG
>JAOUPZ010000273.1 GCA_029879595.1 Deltaproteobacteria bacterium
CTCGGCGCGAAAGCTGATCTTCCCGAAGGGTGTGTCCAGTGATACCCCCTCGGCCGCGGCGATCATCTTCTCGGTGTCGGTGGAGCCGGCCCGGGCCAGAATGGCCGCCACAGATTTCATGGTGACATAACCCACGATGGAGCCCAGCCGGGGGTAGTCGTTGAACCGGGCCTGATAGGCCTTGAGGAAGGCCTGATGCTCCGGTGTGTCAATCCCGTACCAGGGATATCCGGTGACCAGCCAGCCCCGGGGGGCCTCCTCCTTGAGGGGGTCCAGGTACTCGGGCTCGCCGGTCAGCAGGCTCACCATGGAGCGGCCCTTGAACAGCTCCCGGGTGTTGCCCTCCCGGATGAACTTGCCCAGGTCGGACCCGAAGGTGACGTTGTAGATGGCCTCCGGGTTGGCCTTGGCCAGGGCCTGCACCACCGCCCCGGCGTCTATCTTGAACAGGGGCGGCCACTGCTCGTCTATCCACTGGATATCCGGCCTGCGGGCGCTGAGCAGGGCCTTGAAGGCGGCCACGGCGGACTTGCCGTATTCATAGTTGGGGGCGATGGTGGCCCAGCGTTTGGCCGGCAGCTTGGCGGCCTCCTCGGCCAGCATGGCAGCCTGGGCGTAAACCGGGGCCCGCAGCCGGAAGGTGTAATGGTTGCCCTTGCTCCAGGTCACCGCATCGCTGAGCGGTTCGGCGGCCACGAACAGCACTTTTTTCTGCTTGGCGAAATCGGCCACGGCCAGCCCGATGTGGGAGAAGAAGGTTCCCATCAGGAGCGCGACCTTCTCCCGGGACACCAGCTCATTGGCCACGGTAACCGCGTCGCCGGGCTTTCCTCCGTCATCCTTGGAGATGACCCGCAGCTTTTTACCCATCACTCCGCCGGCCTGGTTGATTTCGTCCAGGGCCAGTTGCCAGCCGTTGCGATAGGGCAGGTGAAGGCTGGCATCCCGGAGTAGCTGTTGATCTCCCCGATGGTTATCTCCCCGGAAGCTTCGACAGGGCCTGCAAACAGCACGGCCAGCAGTCCCGCCGCCAGCAGGGTGGTTATGAAGCGGGCCCGGTTCCCCCGTCCGATTCCTGAAAAAACTCCCCTTGTCCGGCCTGAAAATTCTGCAAACATCTTAAAACCCTGGTTGCACACTCTGGCCTAATCAACCGGACTGACGAAATAAACAGACCCCGCCCGATACAAAAGCGCCTGCCTGTTGTTCATTTCAATCCGTGGTTGCAGCAGAGTGTGGATGTTTTTGTATAAAGTCCGGCCAGGGGCTCCCCGTCCCTGCATCCGGCCTGTTGCGGAGAGCAACTCCCCGCCCCCCGTCATTTCCGTCTTCCCTGCCTATCAGAATAAGCACAGCACCCCTAGGGCCGCAATGTTTTTCCATGCGATCAGCTCAGTTTAAGTTTACTGAGTTTCCTGCCAGCCAGTTTTTGCAGGCGGGTGGCAGGATGGTCTTCGGCTCCTGCAAAAGCCCCAGCACCAGCTCTCGGATGGACACCCGGCCTGCTTGCGGCGGCTGCGCGCCATCCTGTTCCGGGTGTATCAACGCCCGGGCCGCCAGACCCCCGCCTCCATGGCGGATATACCCGGTGAGCCATACCTCATGCCGGGAGTCCCGGGGCAGAAAAGGCCCTTCGCCGGCTGGCCCGCTGGCCCTATGGAACACGGGCAGGGCGCGCAACCCCGCCAGTTCGGAGCCCCGCCGCCCGGAAGGGGGTGTCTCGGGAAGGACCGCCTGCAGCCCGCCCGGCCAGAGCACCAGGGACGGCGGGGTCTTCCAGCCCCGCTGGTTCCTGACGTAGGGTTCCAGCAAAAGCTCCATCTGCCGGGCGGTGATCAGCACGCGCCAGGGGGTGTCCCCGTAGGGTATCCAGCGGTACAGGTCCGCCCGGGTCAGAGCCCGTTCCCGCTCCTCCTTTAGTGGTATGGAATACCTCCACTGATGGGGCAGCATGGTGATGGCCCGGCTCGCACTTTCTCCGGCTGTGTCTGAAGAACCGCCGGTTTGATGCTTCCCGGCCCAGCCGGTCAGGGCCAGGTGCTGCAAATCTCCGGCGCAGGCGTGGAACTCCTTCTTGCGGGGTTTTCGGCTGATCCGGAACGCCAGGGGCTCGGCCAGCCAGGCGCGGGTTTTCTCAAGCTGTGGGGCCGTCACGCCCAGGGCCTCGGGGTCGGCGGTATCCAGGGCCAGCACCGGGCGGCGTTTCATGCCTGTTACCTGCCAGCGTCCTCCAGTGGCTTCAAGCTCCAGCTCGGCCAGCACCAGGGCCTCGCCCCGCGCTCCGGTTTCCAGCACGGGGACGGCGTGTGGAGATGCGGCGTCCTCGCGTTTTAATGGGGAAAGCCGGTGCGCCCCCCCGCTGACCAGCAGGTCCAGCCCCCAGCCCCGGGCGGCCAGCCGCCCCGCCCCCGCGAGGCCGGGCAGTGCCAGCCGCAGGGCGGTGCTGCGGTCGAAGTCATCGTCCAGCCCGGCATGGACCAGCCCCAGCACCAGATCCGCCTCCAGGGACTCCCTGAGCAGGGGAACCCAGCGGCGGGCGGCCTCCTCCGGAGTGGTGACCCGGTAGCCTGCCAGCAGGGAGGGCTCCCGCCCCACGCCCAGGCCGGGCGCGGTAAGTCCCAGCACGGCCACCCGCAGACCGTCTCGTTCCAGCAGCGCATAGGGTACAAGGCCCGGGGGCCGGGCGCCGCTGGGTGCCCTGTTGGGGCTTTCGGGCTCCAGGTTGGCGGCCAGCATGGGAAAGGACGCCTGCCGGATAATCACTCCCAGGGTTTCCCAGCCCCAGGCCAGGTCCATATTGCCCAGCACGGCGGCGGAATAGCCCAACTGGTTCATCAGGGTGAGTATGGGCGGCGCTGAGGGTGCCTTCCCGCCCGTCAGGGCCAGCACCACATCCGGGGATTCGCTGAAGGCATCGCCGGCGTCCAGCAGCACCAGCCCCGGGTGGGTCTTTTGCAGGTGGCGGATTTCCCGGGCCAGGTGGGCCAGCCCTCCGGGTTTTCCCCGGGGATAGAGCAGCTCCCGCGTGACCCAGCCCTTCAGGTCGCCGGTGGCGGCCACCACCAGCGTGCGCCGTTCGGCTGCCTGGGCCGTGGCGCCCGGTATGAGCAGGGCCAGCGCCAGCAGTGCCGCCCAGACTGCCGGACGTCGTGGCCAACAGGTGGTTTTTTCCAGATCCCCCCGGCCGGCCATCAGGACGGGGCACATTGGGGGGTTGTCCTGACCCTTACCTCGTCGCAGGCCTGCTGGAGAGTGCGGGTTTTCTCGAATTCCAGGAACAGGTGCGAGCCCAGCAGGGTGGCGGGGTGCAGGTTGCAGGCCAGCAGTTCCCGGTAAACCTGTCGGGCCTGGGGGTCATCGACTTTGCTGGTGTTCTTCAGGTAGCCCAAAAGGTTGGCCAGGGTGATCAGCGGGTACAGCGGCAGGAACATCACCAGGGAGGTGGGCGATATGCGCACGGGGTGGATCTTCTTCAGCCGGAAGCCCGCCAGCTGCCCCAGCAGCCGCAGCCGCTGGATGCCCACCAGGAATATATGTCCGTAGTAGAAACGGTATTCCTTCTGCCCGTTTTTAGATTCCACCGCCGCTCCCCAGATGGAATCGATCTCGTTGGGCGGCATCATGGCTATATAGCGCTCGCTTTCCATCAAAAGGTAGCTCAGCTTGGAGCGGATGCTGGAGTAGTTGGGGGTGGTCACCAGCAGTTCGCCACCGGGCCGCAGCACCCGGTTGAACTCCTTGAACGGAAAAAACTGGTCGCTGAGGTGCTCGATGCCCTCCTGGCACACCACCATGTCCGCCCGGGAGTCCTCCAGGGGCAGCCGCCGGGACAGGTCCGCCTGTTCGCAACTAAGCTCATCATGCTCGAACCGTTCCGAGAATAGATCGTAGGGCAGCACCTCGGCCCCCAGCCGGTTGAGCACGCCAGAGGTGACCCCGCGCCCGGCGGGAATATCCACCACCGTCTTGCCGCGCAGGTCCACCCCACGGGATTCAAGGTATCCGGTCATATGGTATTTGATGTCGCGGGGTCCCATCAGCCGAACTGGCAGCATCTGAATTTCCTCCATGCTTGGGCACGTTCGGGACCGGAAGCACCAAAAGCTCTCCCTGATCCATACTCCCTGCCGCTTGCCCTGGGGGCGTGTTTTCAGGCAGTTTAGCACACTTTCGCCCCGGCGGTCGAGACCATCCCTGGCCTCGGTACATGGCAAGGGGTGCAAAAGGCATTTAGTTCAAATGATGGGCTCCGGGCCGCCTGCCTGCACCCGCCGGCTCCCCGGATTGCCATCCCTCGCCTTTACCCGTGCCTTTTCCCTTGCGCCCCTCTCACCCTTTATCTAAAATCATTGTTCAGCCAACAGGCCCCCGAAGGAACACGCTCCTCCGGACGGCTCCTTCAATTGCTCCTGTAGTTAAACTGGATATAACGGC
>JAOUPZ010000032.1 GCA_029879595.1 Deltaproteobacteria bacterium
GGGCCCTCAACAGGGCCGGAAGATCCTCAAAGGAAACATCGTGCAGTTGCAGCTCGAACCGGGTGGTGATGTGAATATGCCCGGCGGCGTACCGGCGGGAGAGTTCCGCGACGGCCCGGAACTGGGCGGGCGTTACCGCCCCCGCCGCACAACGGATGCGCACCATGTAGGTGTTCTCCCGGCGCTGCTCGTACACGCCAAACCCCACTCGCAGGGCCTTCCAGCGGCCCTTGTCCAGCCGCCCTTCGCTGAATGCGCGGTGCCCTTCGATGAACTGTTCCAACTCCTTCCCATATTCGGATGGTATCTGATAGTAGCCTTTCATGATCTTGCTCCGGTTGCCGGCCTGCGCCGGATTGTCGTTTCAGATGGTTTTGTAAAAATTGCTGTTTGCCGTTAGTTATTTATAGAGAAAGTGGATGCCGCATTCGGTCTTGTCGGTTCCGGCCCAACGTCCGCTGCGGTGGTCACCGCCCGCCAGCGGGCAGGTGGTGCATGGGGCACAGCCGATGGACGAATAGCCCTCCCGGGTCAGGGGGTGCCGGGGCAGGTCGTGCTCCTGACTGTAGGCGCGAGCCCTTTCGCGGTCCCAGTCGAACAGCGGGTTCAGTTTGTACAACCCGTTATTGAGCCGTTCCAGCACCTGGATGCCGGCCCGGGTAGAAGACTGGTTTCTCCGGATGCCGTTTATCCAGCACTTCACTCCGTGCAGCGCCTTTTGCAGGACCTCTGTCTTGTTAAGCCGGCAGCACTCGCTGTGATCTGTCTCCCAAAGGCGCCCGTGTGAAGCCTCGAACTCCTCCCGGCTCCAGCCCGGAGTCACGCTGTTGATCTCCAGAGAGAACCTTCTGGAAAGTTCCTCCTTGAAGCTGACGGTTTCAGGGAAATGAAACCCGGTGTCTATGAAAAACACCCGGGTCTGTGGTGAGGCGAGGGATATATGGTGCAGCAGCAAAGCACTGTCGGCTCCCATGGAAGAAGTGGCGATGGCCCCCTCCCCGAACACATCGGCGGCCCAGCGGATTCTCTCCCCCGGAGCCAGACCTGCCAGTTGCTGTTGAATATCCCCCAGGTTTTGCCGGTACAAGGGGTCTTTTTCGTTTCCTGCCGGTGGTGAAGTATTGCCCCCCAGGTTGCTGTTCAAGGTTTTCATGTTTCGTTTTATCCGCTGCTGGTTAATGATTTTGCCTCCGCGGCCCCATCTTCAGGGCCGCCCCCCTGGCTGCGAATCCGGCCTCGGCATCTTGCACCGGGCGCTTTGTGACAGTTCTTGGCATGGTCGCGGAATAATCTCTAAATGTCAAGCAATATCAGCATGTTACAATCACAGCGGCTTATTACAACAGTGTATTGTGACAGTGCACCACCTTTGTGACAGCATTGATTTCAAGGGGATTTCAGGCAAGGGGGGCTGCCGGTACGGAGGATATGCAGGGCTACCGCAAGGTTAATTTGCAGCTTGCTGGCAGCTTGGGAACATGGATCTGCAGCCAGCAGTGCAGCCAGCAGTGCAGCCAGCAGTGGGAGCCATATCCCTACATGGGGAGACGTGAGCCGACTACCATGCACCATCCTGCAGGAAGGCACGATCGGCCCCGGAAAGGGAAAACATTTCGGGTTAGGAAAACTGCAGCCCGCCATCCAGAATTTCCCGGATGGCAGGCAGAAGGGTTGGGGCAGTGCCCCATATGGTGCTGGCGGTGAGGCCTACCAGGTATATTTCAGAGGGTCTATCTTCCCCATGCGCATCAGTTCCAGGCTGGCGGACAGGGCATCCGGGGAAAGCTCCCTGAAGGTCGCCACGCCAAATGCCGAGGCGGTTTTGCCGGTCGCCATCTTGATTCGGATGATATCGTTTTCACCGACCGCCTTGTTGGCGCTGAGCACAAAATCGGGGTTCTGCTTATCCGACACACCAGGATATTTGTGCATCTTCATCCCGGGGTATTTGCTCCCGTTGTCCTCCCACCAGTGATCCTTGACAAAGGCGCATTTGGCCTTGCCGGCCTTGAGGGCATTCAGCGAGGCCGAGTGGGAGTTCGTCGCCAGTGAGG
This sequence comes from Deltaproteobacteria bacterium, assembly GCA_029879595.1. Classification (GTDB taxonomy): domain Bacteria; phylum SAR324; class SAR324; order SAR324; family JACQKK01; genus JAOUPZ01. The sequence goes on from JAOUPZ010000032.1 coordinate 2,055, forward strand.
CCTGGCCCCCGGTAGCAGCCTGGGCACCCGACTCACCGCTGCTGGCCCCCTTGGCGTAGGCAACCTTGAGTCCGCAGTTTTTCACGATTTCCACCGGGTCCGAGCCAGCCGCCTCCGGGGCGATCAACACGCTGGCGTACTGATGTTTTCCGGTGATCCCCTGGCCAATGGGCACTGACAGATCGCGGGCCTTCAGGATGGCCTGCACAAAACTCCCCACATATACCAGCACCGGCTCATCCCTGGTGAAAGCGTCCAGAATCTGGGGGTAGGATTTGGCGATGCGGGGTTTTATGGATAGTTTTGATTCCTTGCTCAAAGCCTCGGATATGTCCCTGGCCTTGCGGGCCTGCAGGGCCCAGGAGGGGGCGAAATACAAGGTTATATCCTTGGCTGAGGCCAACCCCGGCCCGGCAAGGAAAACACAAATCAAAATGAAAATTAATTTTTTTGTGGGCATCTTCTTTATCCGTATTTTTTCAGGTTTCGTAGTTTTTACAACCGCTCAAGTGCAGGAACTGTTCAAAAGGAAAGAGATATGATCCACCCTTTATTTTTCCGTCTTCAGCTTGGCTCTTTGGAACTTTCCGGGCCTTCGGCCACTCAATCGCTTTTTACGACAGGCGGTGAGCAAAACCGCCTCCGGAACAAAGGCGGTTAAGGAGAAAATTTTAGCATTCCCGCCTTTTTTGTCAACTCCTTCAGTTGAAGTCCCATTCTTTGAAAACAAAGTGCTGCTCATGTTCCTTCCCGTTGGGAATGGGCCTGGCCTCAGTCTTTTTGGGCCCGGTGGGCCTCCATCATTTTGACAAACCTGTCAAAAAGATACTGGGAGTCATGTGGCCCGGGGGCCGCCTCCGGGTGGTACTGCACGCTGAAGGCGGGGTGCTCCAGGGACTCCATGCCCTCCACGGTGTTGTCATTGAGGCTGCGGTGGGTCACCCGCACCCCCGCAGGCAGGCTTTCCTCCCGCAGGGCAAAGCCGTGATTTTGCGAGGTTATCTCAATCTTGCCGGTCGCCAGGTCCTTTACCGGATGGTTCGCGCCGTGGTGGCCGAACTTGAGCTTGTAGCTTTTGCCGCCCAGGGCCAGCCCCAGTATCTGGTGCCCCAGGCATATGCCGAACAGAGGCACCTTGCCCAGCAGTTCCCGGACGCTCTCAATGGCCTGGCTCACCGGCTCCGGATCGCCCGGCCCATTGGAAAGAAATACCCCGTCCGGGTTTCTGTCCAGCACTTCCCGGGCCGAAGTGTCAAAAGGGACAACCTCCACCTGGGCGCCCTTGTCCACCAGTGATCTCAGTATGTTGTGTTTTATGCCAAAGTCGTAGGCCACCACCTTGAACAGCCCCCTGGCGGAGGTTTCGCCCCCGCTCCGGCTGCCGTTTTTTCCTCCCTTGTCCCACAGATACGCCTTGTCAATGGAAACATCCTGGGCCAGGTTGCGTCCCTCCATGCGGGGAAGCTGGGCCGCCTTGCTCCGCAGCGCCTCCAGATCGGCCCCTTCGGCAGGGGCAATCAGACCCGGCAGGCTGCCCTCATCCCGCAGGGCGATAACCAGCGCCCTGGTATCGAGTCCCTCCAGCACTGTGATATCATTGCGGACGAGATAGTCCTCCAGGCTTTCAGTAGAGCGCCAGTTGCTGGTGACCCGGCTGAGTTCCTTTACTATGAATCCGCCCACGAACAGTTTGCGCGACTCCGGGTCCTCGTTATTGGAGCCGTAGTTTCCGATATGGGGATAGGTCATGGTAACGATCTGCCCGGCATAGGAGGGATCGGTGAGGATCTCCTGATACCCCGTCAGCGACGTGTTGAAAATGACCTCTCCCGCCGCCTCCTGACGGGCGCCCCGCAGTCTCCCCTTGAATATCCGCCCATTGCTGAGTACCAGTAAACCTTCCATGAGTCCGTGCCGCCGCAGATATTTATGCCGGGGCAAAAGGCCGCCGGCGGGAAAGTGGTGTTGTTTACAGTTCCTATGTATTGATTATCCATGCCGGACCGGTTTTGTAAATGGGGTTTTCCGGCGGGCGCACCATCTTTTGGCCTGTATTTTTATGCAGAAAGTCATATCGCAAACTGGTTCACTGGTGGATTATTGGGTAAAAGTGTAGCAGTGTTATAGATTGAATTAATCTTTTCAGGAACGTTAAGACGACATCAGGCAAATATTCAGGCAGGCATGACCAATACAACTATCGAAGACGCATCGTGGCGCAATGCCCGGAGCGATGCCTTCAGGCGGCGCGTCAGTTATTATATTTCATTAACTCTCAGCGTAAGCACCCTGCTGCTGCTGGGAGCAGGAGCCCTGGTCACCAGCACCGGATCATCGCTTTCGGTGCCGGACTGGCCGCTGGCATACGGCCAGTGGTTTCCGCCCATGGTGGGTGGGATCTTCTACGAGCACGGCCACCGCATGGTGGCCACCACGGTGGGATTCGTCACCACGGTGCTGGCGTTATGGCTGTGGCGAAACGAGCCCCGCTCAAAGGTGCGCCTTCTGGGATGGCTGTTGCTGTTCCTGGTGATCTTTCAGGGGGTGCTGGGCGGAATTACCGTGCTGTATCTGCTGCCCAAGTCAATTTCCATAAGCCACGCCATGATGGCGCAGATTTTCTTCCTGCTGAGCGTGGTGGTGACGCAGATGACCGCGCCCGGCTATGAGCAGCTGCGCCGCAAGGGTCATCAGGCGGCCCGGCAGCAGCCGGACAGCCGACTGCCCCTTTATTCGGCATTGACCCTGGGCCTGTTGCTCACCACGCTGCTGCTGGGAGCCGCGACCCGCCACTTCAACGCGGGCATGGCCATTCCGGATTTCCCCCTCAACTACGGGCAGATCATCCCTCCGCTGGTGGGTTTTCCGGTGATACTGCATTTTTCCCACCGGGTGCTGGCCTGGCTGTCCCTTCTGGCTGTGATCACCGTATTCACCACCGCCATGCGCCGCCACAGGGAAGACAAGGAACTGCTGATACCGGCGCTGCTGATGCTGGTACTGGTGGTGGTTCAGATACTGCTGGGGGGAGGAGTGATCTGGACAATCAAATCGGTGTTCTTCACAACTGTTCACCTCATGAATGGCGCGTTGCTCATAGTGACAACGGGTCTTTTGGCCTTGAGGGGACGGTACTTCGCCGGCGCCTCGGCCCTTGCCTATCAAGAGTCTTGAAATCGTGCGCCCAGCTGAAACGGAAGCAGCCACCCCGGGCATCCTTATCGATGTTTTAGAGCTTTGCAAAGCACGCATTACAGTCCTGGTGCTTGTTTCCACGGCGATGGGATATCTGCTGGCGGAAAAATCCCTGGCCATCCCCCGCCCCCTGGATCTGCCCAACCTGCTGGGAGCCCTGGTGGGGGCCACCTTGGTAAGCCTGGGTATAAATGTAATCAACCAGTGGATGGAAAGGGACATCGATGCCCTGATGATCCGCACCGCAAACCGCCCGCTGCCCGCGGGAAGGCTGAATCCGTCACGCGTGTTCATCATCGCGCTGGCCCTGACCCTGCTGGGACTGGTCATACTCTTCTACGGCACCAACACCATCACAGGCTTCATCGGGGTGGCCGTGGTGGTGCTGTATCTGCTGGTATACACTCCCCTGAAGCGACGCACCCAGTGGAACACATTCGTGGGGGCCATTCCCGGCGCGCTGCCCCCGGTGCTGGGCTGGAGCGCGGCCCTGGGAAGAATAGACTTCCAGGCCATGGTGCTGTTCATGATCATGTTTTTCTGGCAGTATCCCCACTTTTTTCCCGTGGCCTGGCTGTATCGCAAGGATTATTTGCGGGGTGGGCTGGTGATGATTTCGGTGACCGATCAGTCCGGAGGACGGCTGCGCCGGAGCCTCCTGTTCTGGACGGTGATTCTGATCCTGACCACCATCATGCCCTATGCCAAGGGCTTCGCCGGGCCGGTTTATCTCTGGGGAGCCATGATCCTGGGGGGGGCATTCCTCTGGGTGGCTGTGAGGATGTCGCGGAATCTCAACGAAACCACCGCCCGCTGGATGCTCAAGGCTTCGGTGATTTACCTGCCCCTGCTGTTCCTGCTGCTGTTTTTTGATTTCAGGGTCTTATAGAACCTGCCCGGGCGTATCACCCCAGGGCCGGAAGACAATAAAGCTGAGAAACCATCAAGCCGGAGAAACAAAAATCATGGATCTGCCCCTTCATCCCACCATCAACTCTCTTCTAAACGCGCTGGCGGCAGTGCTCCTGGTGAGCGGATGGCGCGCCATCCGTGCCGGAACGGACGAGCAGCACCGCGAAAAACACCGTAAGCTGATGGCGGGGGCCTTCGGGACATCGGTGCTGTTCCTGATTTCCTACCTGATATACCACTCCAGTTCGGTGGCCACCCCGTTCACCCACTCCGGCCCCGTGGCGGTGGTGTACTATGTGATCCTGATAAGCCACATCATCCTGGCCGGACCGGTCGCCCCCCTGGCGCTTTGGGTACTGGTGCGCGGGGCGCGGGGCAACTACGAGGGGCACAAGCGCCTTGCCCGCTGGGTATTTCCGCTGTGGGTCTATGTTTCCGTGACGGGCGTGCTGGTGTATCTGATGCTGTATGTGATCTTCCCTCCAGCCGGAGGCTGAGACGGACCGCCGCGGGCTCTTACAAAGGGTGCCGGGCAAACTGAAGCGGGTGTTCTCCCCGGGCTCCTTCCTCCAGCCAGTCCAGCAGTTCCGGAATCCGGCTGGCGGTAACCTCGCGAAACCAGATGCCCTGGGGATAGCAGACTGCGATGGGGCCGCGGGTGCACATGCGCAGGCATTTCACCCGGGTGCGGTAGATGCCCGCCCGGGCCAGGTCCGGGTATCTGCGCTTGATCTCGCTCTTCAGGGCCTTCCAGGCCGCCTCGCCCTCACCGGCCGATATGCAGTCAGGGCCCGAGCACAGAAAGACATGGGTCCGGAAGACCCCCACGCCCAGATCCCGGGCGATATGCTCCAGCGGCTTGCCCTCGCGTTCCGGCTTTGAACTCATGCCTTGGCCCCCGTCAGATCATCCGGCTCAGCCAGCTTTGCACCAGGCGCATTTCGCGCTCCTCGAAGGAGTCCCGCGCCAGCTTTCCTTCCGAGAACCCCTGCCGCAGATAGTGCAGCTTGGCCAGCCATTCGGTTTCGTCCCTGCAATTGCTCCAGCCCTTCTGCTTTCTCCCGATGCAGTCCGTGTAATCAGAGTCCTGAATCCACAAGGGGTTGCGGGTTGAGAAAGGACGGAGGTTGACCGCCATGGCCGTCACTCTCCCTCAAAGGTTATCAGGCTGTCCACCCGGTGCGAAGTGAGCTTCTTGCGGCCGTGCAGGTCCACCAGTTCCACCACAAAGGCGCAGGCGGCGACCTTGCACCCCATCCGTTCCACCAGCTTTACCGCGGCTTCCATTGTTCCCCCGGTGGCCAGCAGATCGTCCACCATCAGTACTCTCATGCCGGGTTTCAGGGCATCGGAATGGATTTCCAGGTGGTCCTCTCCGTATTCCAGCGTGTATTCCACCCCGACGGTTTCCCCGGGGAGCTTGCCCTCCTTGCGTACCGGCACGAATCCGGTGCCCAGTTCAATGGCGATGGGCGCGGCCAGGATGAATCCGCGCGACTCGACCCCGGCCACCATGTCGATGGAATCATTACGGTAGGGGGCGGCCAGGGCCTCCACTGTTTTGCGCAGGCCTGTCGGATCCAGAAACAGTGTGGTGAGATCGCGAAATTCTATGCCGGGTTTGGGAAAGTCCGGTATTGTGCGAATAAGTGCTTTCAACTCATCCATATTGTCCTTCCTGGTCTGGTGCATTGGGGCCTTGGCGGTTTAGTTTGGTTTTTTCCGCATTCCGGGCTCCCCCCCGGTCCGGCTGGTGGATTCATGATTCAGCAAACCAGGAATATCGTCCGCTGTCCAGCCCTGCAGGGGCAAATGGGCCTGCCGTGGAACTTTAACCGAGAACTTTCCCCCGCGGCGTTTAATTTGCATAAATAACCTGCAGCATGTTTTGCAGCACATTTTGCAGCATGTTTTTCCGGGGAAACATGGGCTTTTCCCCCCTGCTGCGCTAAGATGGGAAAGCGCAAAAAACAGCGGGCCGCGGCCGCCGGAGAAATACTTACCAGCGAAACAGGCCGGCCCCGCCGGGAACATATACGCTTGAGGTACACCAATGGGTGAGGACCTGGACAAGGATCTGCAGGATCTGCTGGGCGGATTAGGCGATGAGGAGGGAGGAGGCGATCTGGAACTGGGTGGCGACCTGGAACTGGGTGGCGACCTGGACCTGAGCGGAATGGATGAATCCGCCATGGGGTCCGGGGAAGAACCGGCTGGAATGGATGCCGGGGACGCCGCCGGTGGCGGAGGCGATGACCTGGACATAGACGCGGCGCTGGCAAGCATGATGGACGAGCCTTCGGGCCAATCCGCTTCCGGTGCGGAAGGCTCCGCCGCCGCAAAAAAGCCGGCTGGAATTTCTGCGGAAGAACGGCTCAGCATGGCCGTTTCCAGCGTGGAAAACACCCGCAACCTGGATTACCTGCTGGAAATAAAGCTGAACGTCACCTTTGAGGTGGGCCGCGCCAAAATGCAGGTATCCGACCTGCTTACCCTGGGCCAGGGCTCGGTTATTGAACTGCACCGGCTGGTCGGCGACGAGCTGGATTTGCTGATAAACGGCAAGCTGGTGGCCAAGGGGGAGGTGGTGGTCGTCAATGAGAAATTCGGCTGCAAGGTCACCGAGATAATTCCTCCCGAATCCCGGATCAAGCACATGGGCGTCTGACCGCCTGGTCAGGGCCGGCTCTCCCCATTGCCGGAATTGATGCCGCCGGCTAATTCTGCTATCATTCTGGCTGCATATCGCCGGACAGGCCCTGGACTCTCTTTGAGGCCGGGGAACAACCACTGCCGGAACGCAACAAAACAAGAACCAGCACGCCGGACAGACCCGCAAGGAGCCCGCAGCGAAACCTCCGGCGCCCCCGCCAACCGAAAGGCGATCCCATGCCCTCCCTTTCTGATGATCATCTGCTGGAAATACTCCCGGTTGATATTTCCCCCTTTCGCCAGGGAACCGGCGGAACCGAGTACTCAACCACCCTGGACAGCGGAAAGCCGGGCCCCCATGTGATGATAACCGCGCTTACCCATGGCAACGAGCTCTGCGGGGCCCATGCCTTGCGCTGGCTGTTCGAGCGGGATTTCCGGCCCCGGCAGGGAAGGCTCACGCTGAGCTTCGCCAATTGGGAGGCCTACCTGAGCTTTGACAGGAATGACCCTTTCGCCTCTCGTTTTCTGGACGAGGACCTGAACCGGGTCTGGACCGAGGAGCGTCTGAACGGCGGGAAGGACCATCCGCTGCCCAGCCGGGAGCTCAAGCGGGCCAGGGAACTTCTGCCGCTGATCAGCTCGGCTGATTTTCTGCTGGATATCCATTCCATGCACCTGTTCTCCCCCCCCATGCTGCTGGCCGGTATGCAGCCCCGGGCCCTGGAGCTTTCCCTTGGTCTGGGCCTGCCGGAATATGTGGTGATGGATCCCGGTCACGCAGCCGGCCGCAGAATGCGCGATCATGGCGGCTTTGATGACCCTCAGGGGTCCCGGACGGCCATCCTGGCCGAGTGCGGCCAGCACTGGAGCCGGGACAGCGTGGAGACCGCCATTAAAATCATGACCCGGTTCCTGGAGGAAACCGGCATGGCCGCCCCCGGCTCATTCGATGATCTGGCTCAGGGAGAGGCCCGGGAGCCGGCCCCGCCCCAGAAGGTGCTGCAGGTCAGCCGGGTGATCACCATCAACAATGACGATTTCCACTTCACCAGGGAGCTCAACTCCATGGATATCATCCGGGAGCAGGGGACTCTGGTGGCCCTGGATGGCCGGGAGGAAATCCGCACCCCCCACCCCGACTGCTACATGATCATGCCGGGCTGGAACCTCAGAAAGGGTCAGACTGCCGTCCGGTTCGGCCGCCTGGTTACACCCGGCTGAAGACCGACCGGACAGCCGGCACCCTCTCGCCGAAGTCCGCCGGGAAACCCGCCTGTTAGCCCCGCTTTTTTTTTTGTTGTATCATGTATCGCGCCGGGGAAATAATTCCGGCGGCACCAATCCCAGGAGAAGCCCCGAGATGTCAGCGGAACGAATACTGGTGGTGGAGGATGAAAAGGACATCCGGGAACTGGTGCGCTTCAATCTGGCCAGCCAGGGCTATCAGGTGGAGTGCGCCGAGAGCGGTGAAGCGGCCCTGAAGGCACTGGCTGATCCGCCCCGGCTGGTGGTGCTGGACCTGATGCTTCCCGGAGTGGATGGCCTGGAGATCTGCCGGATCATGAGACAGCGCGAGGAAACCCGTGACTTGCCGGTGCTGATGCTTACCGCGAGGAACAGCGAAAGCGATATTGTTACCGGACTGGAATCGGGAGCGGACGACTACCTGGCCAAGCCGTTCAGTCCGGGGGTGCTGCTGGCCCGGGTCAGGGCGCTGTTGAGAAGGACCGAGAACCGCCGGGAAACCGCCGGCCGGGCCAGCCTTGGCCGACACGGCCTTGCCATTGATCCGGACCGGCGCAAGGTTACCCTGAACGGCAGCCCCCTGAGCCTGACCTCGGGGGAGTTCGACCTGCTGGTACTGCTGTCCAGCCGTCCAGGCTGGGTGTTTACCCGCACGCAGATCGTGGACAGCGTGCGCGGAATTGACCACGCCGTCACCGACAGATCGGTAGATGTGCAGATCGCCGGACTCCGAAAGAAGCTGGGGGACTCCGGGGGAATAGTGGAAACCGTCCGCGGAGTGGGCTATCGTCTCAAGGAATGACCCCTATGAAAAGGATATCGAACATACTGCACCCCCTGACCCTGCCCTGGCTGCTGTTCCTCCTGGCGGGGGTGGGGATTCTGTTTCAGGTGGTGGAAGGGTCTCTGCTTCGCGACATGAACCGGAAAATGCGGCTGACCCTGAACGCCCAGGCGGAGAAGGCCCTGGGCATACTGCAAACGGTGGGGGAGCAGCAAGGGCGGCTGCCCGAGGGGGAGACCTGCCGCTCCGCGCTAAAGGCGGCCCTGGAAATCTCACAGGGCCCGGCAACCGGGGAAGACCCGGGCAGCAAGCCGGAACAGATATGGACCCACCTCAGCGTTTACACACTCCAGGGGCCACAGGCCTGCAGCTGGCCGCCGGTTTCCGCCGGCACGGCCCCGCAGCATCTCCCGGAAATCGCCCGGGCCCTGGAGGGGACCGTTTCCGAGGCGACCCACGAAACCCCTGAAAGCGGCGACAGGCTGATGGTGACTGCCATGCCCCTGCGGCTGGAAGGGCGGATCGTCGCCGCGATCAAGGCCACCATGCCCATGCCCGAGGGGCCATACTGGCCGCCCGGATTGAGTGAGGCCCTTGCCGCGGCCGCAGTGGCCCTGGTATCGGCCACACTGATAAGTGGTTACTGGGCGCGAAGAAGGGAACTGCGCCTGTGGGGCGAACTGGAACGGCTGCTGGAATCCATCTCCCAGGAGCAGGCGCCCACCGCAGGCGATCCGGCACAACGGCTTGAACAGACCATCCGGGGATACCGGAAAAGGGAGTCCGGGCTGGCCAGACGGCTGGATGAACATCAGGCCGTGCTATCCAGCATGACAGAGGGGGTGCTGGCTGTCAGCGCCTCCATGCGCGTGTTGAACATCAACCAGGCCGCAGCCCGGATGTTTGAAGTGCCCGCTGACGGCGCCCGGGGAAGGGACCTGATCGAGGTGATCAGAAATCCGGCCATGCGCAGATTCATCACGGAAACCCTGGCCAACGACGAGCCGCTGGAGCGAGAGCTTGAACTGGGCGGCATATTCATCCAGGCACACGGCACACGCCTGCGGGATGAAAAAAACCGGGCCCTGGGAGCGCTGCTGGTCCTCAATGATGTTACCGGACTGCGACGGCTGGAAAATGTGCGCCGTGAGTTCGTGGCCAATGTATCCCACGAGTTGAAAACGCCGATCACATCCATCAGGGGGTTCGCGGAAACCCTGCTGGGAGGGGCCGTTAACGATCAGGAAAAGGCCCGCTCATTCCTGGAAATCATTCTGAACCAGAGCGTCCGGCTGGAGGAAATAATCGAGGATCTGCTCAGCCTGTCCCGCATAGAAACAGAGGCCGAGCGGGGCCTGGTAAGCACGGCCCCCGCCAACCTGGCCCAGGTGCTTCAGGCCGCCGTGGAGCTCTGCTCCGCCAAGGCCCGTGAGCGCTCGGTGTCCATTCTGGTGGATTGCCCGGACCCCATGGAAATCATCTTGAACCGGCCGCTGATGGAACAGGCGCTGTTGAACCTGATCGACAACGCCATCAAGTACGGCCCGGAAAAAGGCGAGGTGAGGATAAGCGTGAGCGGCGACGGAAACGAGGTGGCGGTCACCGTGGCCGACCAGGGGCCGGGGATTCCCTCTGAACATCACGAGAGGCTCTTCGAGCGGTTTTACCGGGTGGAAAAATCGCGGGACCGCAGCCGGGGGGGCACCGGACTGGGGCTTTCCATCGTGAAGCACATCGCGGCGGCCCACGGAGGAAGAATCAGCGTGGACAGCAAACCCGGCAAGGGCTCAAGGTTCACCCTGCGTCTGCCCGTCCGGTGAGCAGCCCCCACAGGGCGGTCACACCCGGGCGAAATACTCTCCCTCCATGCGGACAAACACAGACGGGCGGGCGGCCAGCCCGCCCTCCGGCAGAACATCGTAATACCCTCCCAGGGCCAGAGTTCTGTCTCCATGGCAGAACAGCCGCCCCTTGAGGCAGTACTGCTGCCCCAGAAAAAACGGCTTGCGGAACAGCAGGGACGCCCGGGAAACCTGGTGACGCTTGACCGGCAGGTTCGCTCCCCAGAGCATGCGGGCGAAATGTTCCTCCATGCCTGCCAGATACTCGTTGACGTTCACATGCTGGTTGATATCCGTGTTGCACATGCTCCATACGGAACGGAATGACCGCCAGGGGCCTATCTCCCGCTCCTGATGCATGGGCTCGAGCCGGCTCAGTAACTCAATGGACGGCCAGGGTTCCTCGAAAGGCGTCTCGGCCAGGGCCTTCAGGCCTTCGGGAACCTCGGTGACCTGCCTGTTCCCCTGTTCGGCCAAGGGGCGGGTCAACACCTGCAAGACCCGCATCCGTCCGGCCTGAACCATTTCCCCGGAGGGCTCACCGGTGGTCATCCGCAAAGGGTCTGTGTCGCCCTCCCGCCCTTTTAGCTCCACATGGATATCCAGCAGCAGCCGTTCCCGGGAAGGGGCATCCGCGGGGGACTCCTTTTCCCTGTGCCGCCTGAGGGCCAGCCGGAACGGGGTCTCCACCGGCTCGGCAAAGGAAACCTCCACCGGCCGGGATTCCAGTTCCAGCAGGTATATTATGGGCAATATGCCCTCCCGCCGGATTTCACTGAGCCGGAACTCCTCCTCCAGCCGCTGGAACACAGGGGCCAGCCCCATTTCAATATAGGCACGGAACTTCAACCTGGAGCGCATGTCCACTTCGTTGAACCCCAGACGTCTGGCTCCGCTTCCCTCCAGATGCTCCGGTTTGTCTTTTCCTGCCATCTTGTTTTTCACCTGTTTGGTTAAATGCTGATCCCATGACCGCGCCACCCGGCGTCAGGGGCGCCCGGCAGGCTCAGAACGCATTGAACAACCGCCGTTCCAGCTGTTCGGCCAGGGCCGCCAGGGCCGCCTCAATAGCCTTGAGCCGGTGGGCCGGGGTCTCGGTGGTGCCGGTATCCATGGCTTCCGTGCCCGAAGCGGAGAGCTCCTCGTTGGAGAATATCTCCCTTGAATCGTATATATCCCTCAGGGAGAACACGGCCTGGGCCCGGTAGGATAGAAGGCGCATCTGCCCCTCGCCGGATATGTACTGGGTGTCCCGGGCCGCCTTCAGTTCCTTCAGGGTCACGCGAAGCATCACCCTGGCCCTGGACTCCCCCACCAGCACAACCCCCGGATGATTGAGCAGCCGGCGGCGGACATGTTGGCCCAAAATGACGTCGGCGTCGGCCTGGGAGGTCATGTTTACCACCGGGGCCAGCGCCATCCTGTTCGCCCCGCCGGGCAGTTGAGGGGCCTGGGACGAATATCCACACCCCCCCGCCGACAGCACCAGCAGCGGCGCCAGCAGCAGCGACACCAGCAGGATCCGATTTCCAAACATGCGCCTCATGGGTTTTTCCTGCTCAAAAGCATTGCTTCAATCCCTGCCGCCCCCTGTAATTCCAGGCTTCCATCTCCCTGTCCATCTCCCTGTCCATGGTACAGCCTTCCACGGATTGATGGTATCATTGCCCGGACAGGAGCGCCCGGCGAATGTTTAATTAATGTCAGAGACAGGGCTGAAAATCCAACCCCCGGAATTATGGCACACCCGGCCGCCAATGATTATGACTTCGCTGATATCCATCATCATACCCACCCTGAACGAGTCCGCCCGCATTGTCCGGACACTGGAAACA
>JAOUPZ010000274.1 GCA_029879595.1 Deltaproteobacteria bacterium
TCACCAAAGCGCTCACCATGCCGAAAAACGCGATCAGTACGATCATCATCAGCACCAGGAACAGCATGGTCTTTTGCACCAGGATCACCTGAAACAGTCCCTTGTTGCTTTCCAGCCAGCTGTAGACATAGTACAGCCTGCTCTCATCGCTCTCCTCGGAGCGGATCTTCCTGGTGATCAAGGAGGCCTGCAGCGGGTCCTCCAGCCTCACTCCAACCGAGGAGGCCCGCGCAGAAGCCGGAAACATGTCGGCCACATGGGCCTGGTTGGCGAAGGCAACCAGTTCATCCAGGGCCACTATGCCCGAGTTGAAGAACCCTACCACCTGCAGGGATGATTCCAGGGGCTGCGGGCTGAATCCTCCGCCCTTGCCGGGAAAGCTCAACGGCCTGAGAATCCCCCCCTTTTCCACGCCCAGGCGCCCGGCCAGCAGACTGCTGATCAGTACCGGGAACACCCCTTCGCGCTCCTGCGACTCCAGGCGCAGCAGCACAAGACGGGCCCTTTCCAGTCGCTCTTCGGCCGGAAGCTCGTTCCAGTCCGGGCTGCCGTCGTTCAAAAACGCCAGAAAGGAGGGCACGTTGCTGTCGGCCACGGGGTCGATTCCCCGGATCATCACTCCCTGCACCAGTCCACCTGATGTCTCCGGGCCTCGCAGCAGTGTTTCCTGAAGGCGCAGGGGAGCGATGGACAGGGGCCGCGCCTCCGGCCCCAGCAGTTCCGGAATTTCCTCCAGGGGCGGCACGCCGTCGCGCACCAGCGGGTGCAGGGTCAGGTGCGGCAGGGCGCCGGCCATGGTGCGCACCAGGTTTGTCTGGTACCCGTTCATCACCGCCATGGCCACCACCAGCGCCCCTACCCCCAGGGTCACACCCAGCACCGCCACCCAGGTGATAAATGAGACCGCGCCCTCGGTGCGGGGTGAGAAAAAATAACGCAGGCTGATATATGACTCAAAACGCATGGGCTGGCCTTTCCAGTGGTTCTTGGCAGTGTTTTTTGCGACGGCCCGGTTTTTTTTTGAATTTGCCTTCCGGGGTTTTCAACTGCCCCCTGATTTCCGGGGGGCGGGACCGCCAGCAGCCGCTGATGACTACCCCCGACCGGCCTGGTTCTTCCAGGATCTGTACAGGCCGGCCATGACAGCGGTGAAATTACCCTGCAGCAGAATATCGGGCCGCAGCCCCCGGGCCGGCTCCAGATTTATCTCGATTACCCGACCGCCAGCAGCCCGGACAACCCGGGGAATCTCCGAGGCGGGAAACACCTCCAGGGAGGTTCCCGCCACCAACAGCAGGTCCACGCCGGCGAGCAGTCCCATGGCGCCCGTCTGGGCCTCCGCGGGAATAAGCTCGTCAAATAGAATCACATCCGGCTTGATGATGCACCTTTGGGGCTCACCGGCGGGGCGGCCCGCCTTGAATTTGCAGGCGGCATAGCGGGGCAGACCATCGCCCCGGGGCATGGCCCGCACCTGCTCACGGGTGAACCGGTCACCGCATTCCAGGCACGTCATGGAGTGCCCATTGCCGTGATACTCGATCACATTTACGCTGCCCGCGGCCTGGTGCAGCCCGTCAATGTTCTGGGTAATGATGCCCGCCAGCGGGCCCTCCCGCTCCAGCGCCGCCAGGGCCTCATGTCCCGCGTTGGGCCGGGCGTCAAGAAGACCGTCCAGCTCCCAGAGCATCTTCCACACCTTGGCCGGATTTCTGAGAAAGGCCCCCAGGGTGCCATACTCCGCGGGATTATAGCGGCTCCACAGTCCGGTGGAACTGCGGAAGTCCGGAATTCCGCTTTCTGTGCTGACCCCCGCGCCGGTGAAGGCCACGGCCTTGCGGGACGAGGCCAGCAGCGAGGCCGCACGAGTAATATCTATATCCCCCAGGTCTGTCATCGGCATTTTTGGCGATTGGTTTCTTTCCACTACCACGACCCAGCTTACATTTCACACACTACCACAGGCCGCTACTGCTGTCGCCAGTTTCCCGGCGGGGAATGAAGTCCGGGCCGGCTTTCGGCGGTCCGCAGATCCAAGCCGGTTTCACGGCACAAAAACCTCAGGGAAAACATTTCCGGATGCTTTTTCCACCCCATGAAGTCACGTAATTTGCATATCTTTCAGGGTGGAAGTTGATTTCCGGGCCTTGGGCCGCTTTTTCAGCGGCAGGCAGGGGGCCCGTCATTTACAGGTGCCGCGACTTGATATGAGAGAGCATTCCTGGAAGAAAACCACCATCTGGCGGTTCGCAGAGGGCTTCAAGGGCCTCACGGGCTTCAAAGTCCTCGGGGCCTGGAGATTTCTGCCGGCCCTGCTGCTGGCAGTGTGGGTCATTACAGCCCACCCCGGAGCTTCCAGGGGGCAGGGTCAGCCTGGAGTGCCCGGTCAGCAAGGGCAGCCCGGTCAACCCGGCGCTCCCGGTGCAGCACCCGCGCCCGGACAGCAGTTTGGCGCAGCCCCGGAACAGGCACCCCAGGCCATGCCCTTTGACTTCAAGAACATGAAGGTAAGGCTTCACATCATCGCCCTGGACCAGTTCGCCTTCAAGCACCACCCCTTCTATCAGATAACCGGCGACGGCGGATACAAGAAAGGACAGCCCGCAGCCTCTTCTTCCTTTAACTTAAGCCGCAGCACCACCTCTGAGGAGGGACTGGGAGAAAAAATCATTCACAGCCTGCCCACCTTTGGCCTGGAGGGTGTCATTGGTACCGGCCTGCCGTTTCCCAAGGGTTTCGCCATTACCGTCGACTGGGCTCCCTTCAATCTGATCGATGTGAACGCCGGTGCGGAGGGCAGCGCCGTGACTCCCCTGGAGATGGATATGTACATGCTCTTCGGGGGTTTCAAGTTTTTCGCCTTTGATCCGACCCAGCCCGGCCTGAACTACTATCTGGGAGTTTCCCCCGGACGCCTGGAGGGCCGGCTGCTCTACCCGGATATGTGGGTGGGCGCCGAATACTATGAGCAGGAGGTGGTGAGTTTCAACCAGAGCAAGCCCCTGGGAACCATCCGCCTGGGGCTGGACAGCAAGGGGAAAAACTTCGGGTTCCGCTATGAACTGATCAGCGTGCAGGGCAAGGAGGTCAAACTCAGCAAGCCCTATCCCGGCCAAAGCAACACAAAGCTGGATTTTTCCGGTACCATTATCAGGCTGTCCTTTTTCTACGAGTTCAACTGAGTCGGCCGCCAAAAAAAGCACCGGAAAAGGTGCGGTTCAAACAGGTGAACAGGGAACCCTGATAATCACCTTCCAGCCAAAGAACTATGCAGACCATTGTCCAACTCACCCGCCACGGCATCAGCGAACACAACCTGGAGACCCGGTTTTACATGGGGCGCAGCCCCGCCTCGCGGCTGGTTGAGCAGGGGCGCGAGCAGGCCCGGCTGCTGGGGGCGCGGCTGGCGGCCCAGTCGCCGCCGGAGCTGATCGTTGCATCGTCCCTGCCGCGCACCATGGAGACCGCCGAGCTTATTGCGGGCGCGACCGGCGTGACGGAAGTACATGGAGAGGACGCCCTGTGGGAGCTTTGCAAGGGAGACTGGGAGGGGCGCATGCCGCGGGAGAACCTGCCCGAGGACGTCAGCCGGGAGATTCAGGCCGACCCGTTCCGGTTCCGCTATCCGGACGGGGAGTCATACCGCGATGTGGTGGCCCGGGTGGGGCCGGCCATTGACGGCTGGGTGCAGCGCCACCAGGGGCGCAGGATCCTGTTTGTGCTGCACGGCGATGTCATCCGGGCGGTGCTGTATCATCTGCTGCGCTTTCCCCAGGAGTTCATCCGCGACCACGCCATCAACACCTGTTCCCTCAGCGAGTTCCATCACGAAGCGGGCCGCTACTCCATGGCGCTGTACAACGATACCTGCCACCTGAAGGCCGCCGGGCAAACAACCGACGATGACACCGCGCGCTGACCGCCGGGTTAGGGGCCAGCGCACTCGGCTGCACCGGTCCCCCACTGTGAGCACTGCGCAGGGTCTGTGCATGAACCCCCCTCGGCTACGCCGGTCCCCCCGCATTGCAGGGGGACAGCAACCCAGCTTGAATCATTGAGTCAAAGCTCCCCCTCCTTGCACAGTGCTGCTGGCTCGCGCCGGTTTCCTGCGCTCGCTGGGGAGGGGAACGGGGGGTGGGGTTCCATGCCGGGGGGCAGTGTATGAACCCCCCTCGGCTTCGCCGGGCCCCCATAGTGAGCATCGCTGGTCGATGTGAACCAGCAGCACTGCGCAGGGGGACTGCAACCCAGCTTGAATCATTGAGTCAAAGCTCCCCCTCCCTGCACAGTGCTGCTGGCTCGCGCCGGTTTCCTGCGCTCGCTGGGGAGGGGAACGGGGGGTGGGGTTCCATGCCGGGGGGCAGCATAAGAACCCCCCTCGGGGCTACCGCCCCGGTCCCCCCGCATTGCAGGGGGACTGCAA
>JAOUPZ010000275.1 GCA_029879595.1 Deltaproteobacteria bacterium
GCCTACTGGCTTCAGCCTTCAAATATTGCCGGGGCCTTGAAACCGGAGGCCGGGCCGGGCCATGAAAAGAGCGAAGACCGGGCGGCAGAGCCTTCTGCGCAGGAACCACCCGCCCCGCCCCCGGGAGCCCGGGTGGGGGCCATTGACAGGGGTGTTCTGGAGACTCTGCGCGTCAACATGGAGTCCCTGCCGGGAACCTACGAGAAAATACTGCAGGACTTTCTGGAGAGCATCCCCCGGCTGCTGGGGCAGATTTCCACGGGTATGGAAAACCGGGATGGTAAAACCGTGAACCGCTCGGCGCACAGCCTCAAATCCAACGCGGCAACCCTGGGAGCCATGGAGCTTTCCAGTCTTGCCGCCAGAATGGAGGCCCTGGCCGCCCAGGAAGAGCTGGACAATCTGGAGCCTATCTATGAACAGGCGGAAATTATCGCCCGCAAGGCCACCGAAGAGGTGGAAAATATCATCAAGGGACTACAAGGCAGTGCCTGAAGGAACCACATGAACAAAATCATGATCGTGGATGACGAACCGATAAATATTACCATGATGCAGGGCGTTCTCGGGTCCGGTTATGAGTTTTTTACGGCGTCCCAGGGGCGTGAGGCCCTGGAACTGCTGCAGAACGGAGAGCTCCCGGACCTGATAGTGCTGGATGTGATAATGCCCGACATGGACGGCTACGAGGTGTGCGGGGAACTGAAGAAGGACCCCCGGACAAAGGACATCCCGGTGATATTCGTAACCGGCCTGGGCGACATCGGCAACGAGAAAACAGGCATTGAGCTGGGCGCCGTAGATTATATCGCCAAGCCCATTTCCCCCGAGATCACCCGCGCCCGGATCAGGAATCACCTTGAGCTCAAGCAGGCCCGGGATCTGCTCCAGGACCAGAACCTGCTCCTGGAGAACCGGGTGAGAGAGCGCACCAGCGAGCTGGAAACCACCAAGGATGTGACCATCCTCACCCTGGCCTCACTGGCGGAAACCCGGGATAATGAGACCGGAAACCACATCATGCGGACCAAAAACTATGTGCGGGTGCTGGCCGAGAACCTGGCATTCAATCCCAAGTATTCCGATGTTCTGACCGAGGGCTACGTCCAGCAGCTTCACAAGTCGGCGCCCCTGCACGACATCGGCAAGGTGGGCATTCCGGACGCGATTCTTTTGAAACCCGGCAAGCTCACCCCGGAGGAGTTCGATGTGATCAAACGCCATACTGTGTACGGGCGGGACGCCCTGTACAGCGCCGAGATGCACCTGGGGACCACGTCTTTCCTCTCCACGGCCAAGGAGATTGCCTACAGCCATCACGAGAAATGGGATGGAACGGGATACCCGGAAGGCCTGGCCGGGGAGGACATACCCTTGTCCGCCCGCATCATGGCCGTCGCCGATGTCTATGACGCCCTGATCGCCAAGCGGGTCTACAAGGAGCCCTTTTCACACGAAAAGGCGATGGAGATTATTATTGAGGGTGATGGCAGGCACTTCGACCCGGATGTGGTCCGGGCCTTCATTGAGGTTGCCGAGGATTTCAGGCAGATCGCCAAGGATTTCGCCGATTGATACCGGCCCACACTCCCAATGAAAAAAGCCCCCGGCCGGGTCTTATTCGGCGGGGGCGACAAGTATTTCCTTGCCCGCCTTAACCTGGAATACCTTGGCCACCTTCTGCGCCAGCATCAAATAATAATTGCCCGCCGGGAGCAGCAGAGACTTCTTGCGGTCCATGTCCGTGGTGTAGGTCTGCCAGCCGCCTTTTTCGCGGCGGATCCGGAACGGCACCTTTTCGGGAGGTCCGAAGGTATCCACGTTGGACAGGTCGAATACGGTCAGGCCCGTTTCTACCGGCGGTGCCTTCTCCAGATCCACCGGGATCACTTCGGTTGAACGGGACCGCCGGGTTGCGTCCAGGGTAACATCAACCATGTGATAAAAACGCTTGAGGAAGGTTGGGTTGTCCAGCCCCTTGAACAGGCTGAAGTTCACCTTGGCCCGGCGCGATGCCAGCACCTTGAGCACCTCCAGGGGAATATCCACGTTAAGCAGCGCGCTGGGCATGTTGGGAAGCTGGGTCGCTCCGGAGCAGTCTACTATCTCCAGTTCCAGCTTTCGCCCGGCCCGGGAGCGGGCCGGGTTGAAAACATTCTGCTGCCACAGCCGCAACTGGTTTTCCACCGCCTGGGGAAAATCGTAGCTGTAGATATCCCCGATGAAGACGGCCTGCAGGCCGATCTTGCTCATCAGGTAGATCATCTTCAGGTCCTGCTGCACGATGCCGGTTACCACCAGGGAGTGATAGGCGGCCATGTCATAGGGGGCCTGCATGAGCACCATATGACCCACCTTGTCGATCACCGGAGCGTCCTGGCAATAGTTCTGCTTGGCCAGCAGGGCGTTGAGCTGCTGTTCCATGCTGGTCAGGGTTCTGGTATCCCGTTCCGCGACTTCCCGGTAGGTCAGCGCCGCGTTTTCCTGCCCTGATTCCTCCAGGGCCGAAAGATCAACCTCCTCCTCCTTTCCGGCAGCGTCCGCTTCCTGGGTTTCGATCTTCTCCTGTTCCTCCTGTTCCTCCTCCTTTGGTTCCCCGGTCTCCTCCTGCTCCTTTTTCTTGGCAAAAACCACCTTCAGCGGATAGGCCATCAGGTTGATTTCCTTGCCCACGGAGCCTGTTGCGAGCAGCCTGCCGTTGCGGCTGACGGCCAGGGCCACGATCTGGTTGCGTTCGCCGCTCACCGTGCGGATGAACTTGCCGGTCTGCACGTCCCACAGCTTCACAGTCTTGTCGCGGGAAACGGAAATCAGGGCCCGGCCATCGGCGGAAAAGCTGATGGAGCTGACTATGAACTCGTGCCCCTTGAAATCGAAAATCAGGCTGCCGGTATCGGAGTCCCATACCTTTACGGTGGCGTCATCGGATGCCGAGGCCACCTGGTTGTTCTGCGGGTTGAACCGAATAAAGTTGATGCCGCTGGTGTGTCCCAGCAGGGTGCGCAGCAGCTTGCCCTGGGGGAAGCTCCAGAGCCGGAGATCCTTGTCATCACCACCGGAGGCCACTTTCGAGCCGTCCGCCGAAAAGGCCACGGACTTCACCTGGGCCTTGTGGTCGGCGAGCCGCTTGAGTATCCGGCCCTTGGCAATGTCCCAGAAAATAACCGCCCGGCCCGATCCTCCCGAAACCATGTGCCGGCCGTCGGGATGAAAGTCGATGGAATTTACCTTGCCCTTGTGTCCCAGCAGCCGGTGCAGCACCTTGCCGGTGGCCGTGTCCCATATCTGGATGCTGCCGTCCGCCCCGCCGGTGGCGAAGGTCTTGTTGTCCGGTGAGAACCGTATCTGCTGTATCTGGTGGTTGCCGGCGTCATAGGTGCGGATGGTCTTGCGGCTGCGCAGGTTCCATATCCGGATGGATTTATCCATGGACGCGGATATCAGGTAGTTGTTGTCGTTGGTGAAGTCCACCGAGAGCAGGGACTGCCGGTGCCCCTGCAGCGAGGCCAGAAAGGCCGATTTCTCCAGCTTCCAGGTGCGCACCTTGTCCTTGGCATAGGCGGCTATGATCCGCTTGCCGTTGCTGGAAAGGTTGAACGTGGAGATGGCCCCCTCCACCAGGGTCAGGTCCTGCAGCACCCTTCTGTCCTTGATGCTCCAGATCTTGATGGTTTCATCCAGGGATGATGAGACCAGCCATTTCTCGTTTGGGTGCAGGGCAATCTTGGTGACGGCCCGGCGGTGCTCGAACAGGGTGGCGATCTCGTTCTTTTTTTCCAGCTCCCAGTTCCACAGCTTGATGGTGGCGTCCGCGCTGGACGAGTAGAGCACCTTGGGGGAGAACCCGAACCGGAGAGAGCTGATTGTGCCCATGTGCCCGGAAAGCTTGCGGGCCTCCTGCCCGGTCTCCCACTCCCAGACCTTGACATCGCGGTCCCTGGAGCCCGTGGCCAGAAACCTGCCGTTGGGATGCAGGGCCAGCGCGCTGATGGCCCCCCGGTGCGCGTTGATGGTCCGCAACGCGGTGCCCTTTTCCACGTCCCAGATTATCACCTTGCCGTCGTTGGAGCCGGAGAAAAGCAGCTTGCCCTCCGGATCGGTTATCAGGCTGGTCACCGGGGCGGCGTGTCCGCTGAAGGTCTTGGAGGGCGAGCCCTTGGATATGTCCCAGGCCTTGATCAGGCGGTCCTCCCCCCCGGTAAAGATCACCTCGGCCTGGGGGTGATAGGCCGCCACGTTGGCCCTGTGGGAGCCGGTGCGGATATCCTTGGTGATCCGGCCGGATTCCACCTCGTGGAGCCGGATGGCCCGGGTTGCTCCGATGGTCACTGCATATTTCTGGTTGGGCGAGAACAGGGCATCTATCACCGGGCCCTTGGGCATGGTGAACGTATGCTCAAT
>JAOUPZ010000276.1 GCA_029879595.1 Deltaproteobacteria bacterium
ACATGATGGAGCACTTCGAGGCCCTCTACGAAGCCTGCGCCCTGGCGGTCCACGGCCAGACCAGCTTCACCTATCAGGGCCAGCAGATTGATCTCAGGCGTCCCTGGAAGCGCCTCAGCATGGCTGGTGCCCTGAAGGAGTTTGCCGGCGTGGACTGGGCGGCCCTGGATGACGATGGAGCCAGGGCCCTGCTGAAAAAGCACGGGCTGGAACTGGAGGGCGAATACAACCGGGGGCTGGCCATGGCGGCCCTGTTCGAGGAACTCTGTGAGCCCAGGCTGATCCAGCCCACCTTCATCACGGACTTCCCCCGGGAAACCACTCCGCTGTGCAAGGCCCACCGCGCCGACCCGGACCTGGTGGAGCGTTTTGAGCCCTATATTGCCGGCTGGGAGGTGGGCAATGCCTATTCGGAGCTGAACGACCCGCAGGTGCAAAAGGCCCTGTTTGAGGAACAGGTGGCCCGCCGCCACGGGGGGCATCTGGAGACCCACCCCTACGATGCGGATTTCATCCGCGCCATGGAGTATGGCATGCCGCCCATGGGCGGGCTGGGGCTGGGCATCGACCGGATGGTGATGCTGCTGCTGGATCAGCCCAATATCCGGGATGTGTTGTTTTTCCCCACCATGCGCCCGGAGGGAGGGGGTGCCTGAAGCCTGGAGAAACAGCCGGGACAGAACGGCTGGGCAGGGCATTGCCTGAACGTGCCCAATCAGTGTATTAATGAAAGAAATCGCCAGATAGAAAAGGCCAGTCAGACCAGGCCCGTTTTTGCCAGGATATTTACCGTGAGGAGCGCTCTTTCGGGAGCACCGGTTCGGATGTTGGCAGGCCATTAGTGAGCAAACCCTTTGTTTGCAAACCAGTTAGCAACTCTGTTAGTAAACAAACCCTTTTTTCGGGGGAAGATCATGAAGGAACAATATCAAAGACGTGTCAGTGCCTGGGTTGTATCACCGCTCGCGGTTCTTTTTTTCTGCGGCATGTTGGCCGGGTGCGGCGCGCCCAAGGACGAGGACCCCTACGGGGCCTTCCTGGGCGACTCGTTGAAGTTGTACGATGCCTTTGACAGTGGCGACACCATTGACACCGGCCGCTGGAGGGTGCGTGAAATCGGCAGCGGGACAGGCAGCATCACCCAGAGCAACGGCATACTCTCGGCCGATCTTGGCGGAACAAGCCTGCTGTCCGACAGCGTCAAGGAGCTTGAGTTCATTGAAAGCCCCTACGGCACGGTGGATGAACTGAAGGCCTTCGCCGCCACCGTGATTCTGGAGGCCCACGACCAGACCGCCGGTGATATC
Organism: Deltaproteobacteria bacterium; assembly: GCA_029879595.1. Taxonomy (GTDB): domain Bacteria; phylum SAR324; class SAR324; order SAR324; family JACQKK01; genus JAOUPZ01. Next base: position 1,308 of record JAOUPZ010000276.1, read on the forward strand.
CGGGCCCGGCTGGGCGGGCAGTTCTTCAAGTCTGTTGTGGGAATAGCAAACTACGAGATATATGCGGAGATCAGGCTGCAGCGGGAACAGGTCGCCGAATCAACCACGGTCAATGTGTATTACGAGGTTATCTCCTGCCCGACTATCGATTGCGATTCGGGACGGGTTTCGTTAACAGGTGGCCCGGTGGACATGAATTCCACGGCCCTGCTGGGCCGGACGGCCAAGCTGTATATCGGCTATAACGGCCGGGAGGTGTTTACCTTTCAGCACGATGACGACACCCCGCAGACCTACGACACCAGGACGGCTGGGCATGAATATGCAGGGCCATCCGAGGTCTCCTTTTCCGGGGTATCCAAGTCCATCGGCGTCAGGGCGGATGCAGGGACGACGGGGTCTGTCCAGGCCAGGTTCGACAATGTCCGCGTGGGCTATTAACTGGCGCGGAGGGTTTTGCCTGCCCCCCCAAAGGGGGTAAACTGGAACCTGACGGCTGACCCGGGATGGGAGCCGTCCGGTGTCCGGACTGGTGCTCCTCAGGTTGCTGTGTTCCTTGAGAAAATCTGCGCTTCCACTTGCCGCACATCGTCGGCTGCACCGCGCCCTTTTGAATTTGGCTAAACGACATATATCCACCGGCAGATCAATGTTAAAACAAAGAATAACTCCCTGGCTCATTGGGCCGAGCGTTCTGCTGGCCGTGCTGGCGGCGGCGGTGTTCCTGCCGGGGAAGCCCCCCCTGGCCATGGAGGACAATCCCCTGTGGATGTCCTTTCCCAAAAAACCGATGGAGGCCCTGGAGTTCAAGACAGTGGACGACAAGGGCAATGAGGTCAGCCTGAGCGACTTCAAGGGCAAGGTAGTGTTCCTGAACTTCTGGGCCACATGGTGCCCACCCTGCGTGAGGGAAATGCCGGCCATGGAAAGACTTCAGTCCGCCATGCGGGGTCAGCCCTTCGTCATTCTGGCCATGAACCAGGCAGAAAAACCGGAGACGGTGCAGAAGTTCAAGGAAAAAACCGGCTTCACCTTCCGGCTGCTGATGGACAAGGGAGCCAGAATCGGGATCGATTACGGTGCCAACTCCCTGCCCATGACCTACATCATTGACGCGCAGGGCAAGATCATCAGCCGGGCCGTCGGCCCCCGGGAATGGGACGGGGAGGCGGGAATCGCCTGGTTCAGGAAGCTCACGGGGGAACAAGGCCGGCAACCCGGAGAGAGCAGCACCGGCGCGGTAAACAGTCCGCCAGCCAATGCTCCTCACCCCCCCGCCGCTGCCCCGGAACAGGGCACCCCGGGAGTGGCCGCCGGAAACTGAAACCCGCCAACCATAAATATATCCGCTCTCCAGAGGGGGCGGCCCAGCAGAAGGATTCAATTACGACAATGAAAGATACCATGCAGGCTTTTGTGCTCGAGGGTGGCCCCGACGATGTGCGGGGATCGTTGCAGGAATTTCCGACCTCCCGGCTGGTCCCCGAAGGAGTGACCATCCGGGTGCTGTACACGGGGATAAACTTCAAGGACGCCATGATTTCCCACGGGGTGGGCCGCATGGTGAGGGAGTTCCCCCACATTCCCGGGGTTGATCTGGCCGGCGAGGTGGTGAGTGACGACAGTGGGCGCTTCCAGCCGGGCGCGCTGGTGCTGGTGACAGGATACGCCCTGGGGGTCTCGCATCATGGCGGCTACGCAGAATACGCCCGGGTGCCCGCGGACTGGGTGGTGCCCCTGCCCCAGGGGCTTTCTCCCTATGAGGCCATGATCTACGGCACGGCCGGGTTCACGGCCATGCTGGCCGTGATGGCGCTGGAGCGCAACGGGCTCAAGCCGGAACACGGCCCGGTGCTGGTTACCGGGGCCACCGGCGGGGTGGGCAGCATTGCCGTGGGCATTCTGGCCCGGGCAGGCTATCAGGTGGCGGCCAGCAGCGGCAAGCCGGACATGAAGGACTTTCTGCAACGCCAGGGAGCCACGGAGATACTGACCCGCGAGGAGGTGGTGGACGAAACACCCAAGGTGATGCTCAGGGAGCGCTGGGCCGGGGCTGTGGACAACGCGGGCGGGGGAACCCTGGAATATCTGCTGCGCAGCGTAAAGGGCTGGGGCAGCGTGGCCCTGACCGGGCTGGTGCACGGCCATGCCTTTTCGGGCACGGTGTATCCGTTCATTCTGAGGGGCGTAAACCTTTTGGGTATAGACTCGGTGAATTGCCCGATGGATATCCGCCAGGAGGCCTGGGCGCGCCTGGCCGGCCCCTCCCGGCCGGAGCACCTGGGCGAGATAGCCCGCAAGGCCCCCCTGGCTGAACTGCCGGGGCTGCTCAAGGAGATTCTGGATGGAGGCGCCAGGGGCCGCTATGTGATTACAGTCGCCGGGGAATAGTCCTCCGGCGGCTCCCCGGCGGGCGTGGTTCCTGCCGGGGAGCGAAGGTCCTTCCTGGGGGAACGCCTCCCCGGCCCTCTTATCCCTCCTGCACCCGATCAGGCTATCGATCATGCCGCCTTACACGCCATCGACCATTTCCATCAGGCCATATCTGAATGTCTGGGCCTGGCGGCTGCTGCTGCGGCACTGGCTGTTCTTCTTCGGCCTTTTGACCGTCATGCGGCTGGCGTTCTTCCTGGTGTACCGGGAGACCTTCGCCGGCCTGGGGGCCGGGGCCATTGCCGGGGCGTTCCTGCATGGAGTGAGGTTTGACCTGGCCACCGTGTTCGCTCTTTCCGGGGTGCCGTCCCTGGCGTTGTTTCTGCTGAGCCCCCTTTCTGCCCGGGTCTGGATCTACCGGGCCTTTCTGGGGCTGATGTGGGCCGTGACCGGGCTGGTGGGGCTTCTGCTGGCCATGGATCTGTATTACTTTCCCCATGTGGGGAGGCGCATATCCTTCGAGGCCGTGGCCATGTTCAGCGAGTGGAGACCCATCCTGGCCATGGCCCTGCGCGGTTACACCCTGCCGGTGGCGGTGGCGGCGCTGCTATTCACCGCCCTGGTGGCGTATACCACCAGGCCGGCCCTGCGTCTGGCCCGTCAGGCCCGGCGGCCAACTACCTGGTGGGCCCAGGGCCTGCAGGCGCTGGCGCTGGC
>JAOUPZ010000277.1 GCA_029879595.1 Deltaproteobacteria bacterium
ATGATCCGGCAGAAAGTGACCTGTCCGGGGTCCTGGGGAGTGCGGGGCGGATGGCCGGACAGCAGATCGGGCATGGCTTTTTCCAGCAGAGTGCCTGATTCCCCGGCCAGTCTCTCCAGCAGCGAGCCGGCGGTTTCGGACGGCGATATTTCCAGCGGCCCCGTATCCTTCACTATGTCGCCGGCGTCAAGCTGCTTCACCATATATTGCAGGCTCACTCCGGTCCGGGTGTCTCCGGCCAGGATCGCCGCCTGCACAGGGCTGGCTCCCCTCCAGCGTGGCAGCAGGGAAAAATGCAGGTTGAAACACCCCAGCCGGGGCAGTGACAGCAGGGACTCGGGCAGTATCTGCCCATAGGCGCAGACCACCGCCAGTTCCACCCCCCAGCCGCGCAGGCTTTCGATCAGTTCCGGTTCCCGGGCCGATGCCGGGGTCAGCACAGGCAGCCCCATTTCCAGGGCGAGCTGTTTCACCGGGCTGGGCTGAGGGACGCGGTTTCGGCCCACCGGGCGGTCCGGCTGGGTGACCACTCCCGCCAGGGAAACTCCGGGATATGCGGCCAGGGCTTTCAGGCTGGGCAGGGCAAACTCCGGGCTGCCCATGAAGACTGCATGCGTCATTGGTTCGTGATCATGTTCTGGTTGAGGCCGTAGCTTTTGGCCGTATGGGGATGAAAGGGCAGTATCTTGGCAAAGACGGCATTCATCCGGTCGTCAATCCCGTCAAACAACGGATTGACCACGGCCTTGGCAGATGTGCGCCTGTATATGGAGTCCAGCATTTTTTCCACCAGATCGTTATCCAGGCTGGTTCGCCCCACCAGCACCATGTATGCCGCCGGAAGCTCAATGGGCCTGGTCTGACCGGGGTAGGTATTGGCGGGGAGATTGGCGGTGAACAGCCAGTTGCTGGACTTGTGCATGGAGTCCAGCAGCCTGCCCGCCAGCGGTGTCAGCCGCCAGCCGGATTCAATGGCCCGGCTGATTTCATGTGTGGGGTAGGGCGCGGGAATCAGCAGGGACAATCCCTGGCCATCGGCCAGGGTTTCCGTCAGCATTTCGTAGGGCACCAGGGAGAGCAGCTTCTGGGGATTCTGCCCTGCCTTGACCATGTTCCGGCTTATATCCAGATAGGCGTACTCGCCGCTTTTCAGCACCCAGGTCTTCTGGGTCAGGGGCAGGGAGATCTCCTTCAGGCCGCTTTCGCGCGTCAGGGGGTGCAACAGGATCGGCCAAAGGATGGCCACGGCGCTGACCCGGCCATACCGGGGCATTTTGCTGACAGCGGTTTCAATATCCACAATGGCGAAGTCGGCGCGCCCCCGGGATAAGTCCCGAAGTCTGGCTTCCGGGTTATCCCTTGCGCGGACACTGAGAACATGGTTGGAAAGCGCGGTTCTCCGGGCCCATATCTGTTCCAGATCGCCCGCGAAGCGCCCTGCTCCGTCCGGTCCGGCTCCCGTCAACAGTACGAGCACAGGTTCCGCCGCCGCCCAGGCCGGCAGGACGGCCAGCGAAGCGATAAACACCGCCAGACCAAGGGCCACTCCAGCGGCAGACCGTTTCAGGCCGCCGAACGGGGAGTGCCCCCTCACCCCTCCCAATGTGTTCCCGAATCCATTCACAGACACCGCCATCATCCTCCCACGCATTTTATTTATGGCCGCCAGATGGTTCCCCGGGAAGCCTTCCCGCAGGTGTTTTTCCACCAGGAGGTTTTTCGCCCGCAGAACCAATCCTATTATCAACCGGGTGTTAGCCCGCCTGGGCATCCGGGGGAACAGCCCGGCCTATAAGACCGGCTGTGAAGCCGGAAGCAGATTCTCTGCCAAGGCTAGCAGATTTTGGCGATTGTGCCCACTGGAATGAAATGCTCTCCCGGGGCAGGCTTGAAGGTATGCTGCCGACCCCTGTGAGGGGCCGGTAGCGGTGGAACGCTTCTAATGGTGGGACTGCTGGTGCGGCATCCACAGGGAACTGAAATAGGCGATAATGGCCGTGATCTGCTGGTCACTGAGTTTATCCGACCAGCCCTTCATGGGTGAGCCCTCAATGGAGGAACCATGCTTTATAACCCTGAACAGGTCTCTCCTGGGGTGGTGCCAGGCGTGGCCGGAGCGGTCAAGCGCGGGTGCGATCAGGGAGCCGTCCGGATTGACCCCTCCCATGGGTTTTCCGGGGACCTGACCAGCGGCGTCTTGTCCATGGCAGCTCAGGCAGTATGTCGTGTACAGGATTCTTCCCTGGGCGACCTGCTCCCCGCCCGGAGACGCCATGCCGTGGTGGGGGCCATGGGATATGGGGGTGCCCTGGAGTGTTCCCCGCATGTCTTTCCTTCCGGGCTTATCCTGTTCAACGGCCAGGGACAGGCCGGTAGCAGCAAGCACCAGGGTGCCCAACACCAGGCTGTCCAACAGGAAATACCCCACAAGTCCCAGGCGGGCCTTTGCACCCGTGTGACGCCTGTCCGTATTCTGTAGTTCTCTTGATTTCATGTTCCTGTCCGGTTTCTTAAAGCCCCCGGTTGAATCCAGGGGGCGCTAAGTTATTTAACGCGGACAGGGGGAAGATGGTGCCGCCCGGGGCTGTTATCTTTTGGCCTGGGGGGGGAGGATGTTTCTTTCGACCATCATTTTCTGGTATTGATCCAAAAGCTCCTCCGGCCACAGGGATTGGATGTAGGCCACCACCGACTCGATTTCATACTGGCTCATTCTTCTCTCCCAGCTTTTCATCCGGGAGTTTTTCAGACGGCTCCCTTTCTTGATCTGCCGGTGCCAGACGTTCAGGGGGTGGTGAAAACTGTGACCTGTACCATCCAGGGCAGGGGCGACCTGCTTGCCAAGTTCGTCAAGGCCGCCCTTGGGTTTTTCTGGAAACTGACCGGAGGCCTTGTGCCCATGGCAGTCCTGGCAATACGTAAGATACAGCTTTTCCCCCAGGCGAATCCGGCCGGGGTCGGTGTATACGTACCACTGCTGTTTGATTATTTTTGTCCAGTACGGCTCAATGGCAATGACAACGAATACTGCGGTAACGGCCAGAAAGGCCAGCAGCACAATATCTGCTTTGCTGGGTTTGCGAAGCAACATTGACCCTACCCCATATCTTTTTTTCACTTTAATACGCCCCGAGATATACCCGAAACAAAAAATCAAAATAACATATCGTCCCTTAGTGATATCTTATCATACCGGCACAGTCGCTTTGTAATGACATATGTCACATATGCCGGGGCCGGGCAAAACCGGTGTTCATTTCTGCCGCATGGCCGCCAGGTAGCGCAGCTTGATTTGCTCTGGCCACAGGGACTGGAAGTAGGCGATTACGGCATTGATTTCCTGATCGCTCATTTTCCCCGCCCAGCCTTTCATGGTGGAGTCCTTGGCGGGGGATCCGTTTTTGATGATATTGAACAGCATTTGCGGCGGATGGTGCCAGGAGTGGGCTGTGCCGTTAAGGGCCGGGGCAATGTATGTCCCGTCATTGTTCATCCCGCCATTGGGCCTGGCGGGAACCTGCCCCTGAGCGCCCGGGCCATGACAGTTAAGGCAGTTCCGGTTGTATAACTGCTCTCCCTGGGAAACCATGCCGGGGTCATTTTCAATGATCTTTTCCGGCCCGCGGTCTTTGTTCCAGTAGGGTTCGCTGGCCAGCGCCAGCAACCCGGCAACCGCCAGACCAATCAGCACCAGTCCCTTGTTGCTGCCTTTTTTCTTCGCTTTCTTTCGGGCCATATCTGTTCCTCCGGTTTCTGTTGTCCCTCCGGTTAATGAGCGGCTTTTATTCCGGCAGCAGGGAATTACAGTTCTGATTTTCCTGTGCCCGGGTTGGTTCAAACTTTACCTGGCGGAAGAATGTTCAATGCCGGAAACCGGACCGCCGGGGCGGGCTCTGCCGATCCTAAAAAAACAGCCTCCCCGGGGCGGGTGGCATTTTGTTTGTCCCGCATACATGATAGAGGAATTAATAACCCAAGAAGGCCGGCAGGCCGTCAAACCACAATCCGATATTGATTAAAGAAGGTGTGTCGAAAGATGTTGATTGAAACCATACAGGCAAGGGAAATACTGGACTCAAGGGGCAACCCCACGGTTGAGGTGGACGTTCTGCTGGAGGACGGAGCACAGGGCAGGGCCGCCGTGCCCTCGGGAGCCTCCACGGGAGCTCACGAGGCCGTGGAACTGCGCGATGGCGAAAAGAACCGCTTTGGCGGCAAGGGCGTGCGGCGGGCCGTGAGCAATGTGATGGACGTCATCTCCCCGGCCCTGATCGGCAGGAATGCCCTGAGCCAGCTGGAGATAGACTCGGTGCTGCTGGATATTGACGGCACGGAGAACAAGGGCCGGCTGGGGGCCAACGCCATTCTCGGTGTTTCCCTGGCCGTGGCCCGGGC
>JAOUPZ010000278.1 GCA_029879595.1 Deltaproteobacteria bacterium
ATGGTCACAGGGGGCCGTAGCATGCTTATCGGTCTGACATATGATCTGAGGCAGGATTATCTGGAGCTGGGGTTTTCCGAGGAGGAGACGGCGGAGTTCGATGCCCCGGAAACCATCGAGGCCCTGGAGGAGGTGCTGCGAAGCCTGGGGCACCGCACCGAGCGGATTGGCAATATACACGCTCTGATGCCCCTGCTGGTGCAGGGCCGGCGCTGGGACCTGGTGTTCAATATCGCCGAGGGTCTGCGGGGCCTGGCCCGGGAGGCCCAGGTGCCCTGCCTTTTGGACGCCTACGACATTCCCCATGTATTTTCCGATGCGGTGGTGCTGGGTCTGTCTCTGCACAAGGGGCTTACCAAGCATGTGATCCGCGATGCGGGACTGCCCACTCCGGATTTCGCCCTGGTATCCTCCCCGGAGGATATAGGGCGGGTGAACCTGCCCTATCCGCTGTTCGCCAAACCGGTGGCCGAAGGCACCAGCAAGGGCATCGCCGCGTCCTCCCTGGTGCGTGATCGCGAGGCCCTGGGCAGTGTGTGCCTGGATCTGCTGAAACAGCACAACCAGCCCGTGCTGGTGGAAACCTACCTGCCGGGGCGCGAGTTCACGGCGGGCATTATTGGCACGGGAGCCGGAGCCAGGGTGCTGGGCGTGCTGGAGGTGAGGCTCCGTGAGCGTGCCGAGGCCGGAGTGTACTCCTTCCACAACAAGGAGTGCTACGAGGATCTGGTGGAATATCTGCTTGCCCCCTCGGGGATGGCGGGCCCGGTGGGCGATGCGGCCCTGGCGGCCTGGCGGACGCTGGGCTGTCGCGATGGCGGCCGGGTCGATATCCGTCTGGATGGCGAAGGCCGGCCGCACTTTTTGGAGGTGAACCCCCTGGCGGGGCTGCACCCGGTCCGCTCCGACCTGGTGATTCTTAACCGCCTGCTGGGTCGCACCTACCGGGATCTCATCGGAGACATCCTGGACTCGGCGCTACAAAGACAGCCCCGGCAGGAATCACAGCCCCTGCAGGAATCACAGCCCCTGCAGGAATCACAGCCCCTGCAGGAATCACAGCCCCTGCAGGAATCACAGCCCCTGCAGGAATCACAGCCCCGGCAGACGCTGGCTGCACCCGGGGTGCGCCATAAGCGTGGGGGAAGCCATGCCTCGACGAACTGAGAAAGACCCTGGCCCGGCCAGACAAACCAAACACCCCGTGGCGGTGTTGTATGGGGCCGTCTCCCCGCAGGCCGGGCTGGCCGACCAGGACACCGTGGAGCAGGTGCGCTGCATTAGCGAGGCCTTGCTGGGCATGGGCTATCCCGTGGTGGTGCTTTCGATGGACCTGCGGCTGGAGGTCATCCGTGATCGCCTGACGTCCGTCCGTCCGCGGCTGGTGTTCAATCTGGTGGAGTCCATCAATGGCCGGGATGCCCTGTTGCCCCTGGCGCCCCTGCTGCTGGACAGTCTGGCAATTCCCTACACGGGCGGGTCCCTGGTCGCGCTGGTCAGCACCGGCAACAAGCTGGAGGCCAAACGCATCATGTCCCTGGCCGGAATCCCCACGCCGGAACACTGTCTGCAGGGGCAGGAGGCACCCTCCCAGGGGTCCTGGATCATAAAGTCCGTGTTCGAGCAGGCTTCCTTCGGGCTGGACAGCGATGCCGTGACCAGGAATCCTTCCCAGGTGCCGGATCTGCTGGCGCGAAAAAAATCCTCTCACAGGGGCGAGTGGTTCGCCGAAAAATACATACCGGGGCGGGAATTCAACGTTTCCCTGCTGGCCTCTGCGGAAGGCGTGGAGGTGCTGCCCCTGGCCGAGATACGATTCCACGGTTTCCCCAAGGGTCGGCCCCGCATCGTCGGTTACAGGGCCAAATGGGATACCGAATCACCCGAATACAAGGGAACCGTGCGCTGTTTCGATTTCTCCGCCGAAGACCAGCCCCTGCTGGGCCTTCTGGCCGGGATATCCCGCGAGTGCTGGCGGGTTTTCGGGTTGACAGGCTATGCCCGGGTGGACTTCCGGGTGGATGAACAGGGCCGCCCCTGGGTGCTGGAAATAAACTCCAACCCCTGCCTTGCACCGGATGCCGGGTTCGTTGCCGCAGCCAGCCGGGCCGGTTTAAACTACGCGGGGCTCATTGAGCGCATAGTGAAGGCCGCCACAATAAAATCCTCAATCAAAAAACCTGCCTCCTCCGGTCACTCCGCTGCCCTGGAACCGCAACTGGCGGATCTTTCCCAAAGTTCAGACCATGTTCAGTATCAGGAAAATTCATGACGACTCCCTGCCGGGAGACAGGCTGGCCATCGGCGAGGTTCAGGCGCTCATGCGCAAGCTGTTTCCGGGGATCAGCGAGGACGACATCCGCGAACTGCCGGATATCCTCAACAATCCCCTGAAGTATAAATTCCGTTCCGTGCTGTTCATTGCCGAGAAGAGCAAGGGGGGGCTGCATGGCATGGCCATCCTGCGCCAGGCTACGGACATGAACTTTGTCTACCTGGACCTGATTGCCAGCAAAACGGAGTCCAAGGGCGGAGGCATCGGCGGCGCCCTTTATGAAAGAATCCGGGAGGAGGCGCTGGCCATGGGCTCAATCGGCCTGTTTTTCGAGTGCCTGCCCGACGACCCCCGGCTGTCGCCAGACCCCAAGGTGCGCCGGCTGAACGAGAAGCGGCTGGCTTTCTATGAGCGGTTCGGCGCCCGGCCCATTACCGGCACCCGGTATGAAACCCCGGTGCGACCCGGAGACGACAATCCTCCCTATCTGGTTTTCGATGACCTGGGCAAGGGGCACTCCCTGTCCCGCAATACGGCCCGGGCCATCGTAAGGGCAATCCTGGAGCGCAAGTACGCCAGCGTCTGTGACGAGTCCTATGTGCGGATGGTGGTATCATCCATCCAGGATGACCCGGTGCGCATTCGCGCCCCGCGCTATGCCGTCGCCAGCAGTGAGCCGGCCCGGCACCCGCCCGGCAAACACTCCGCCGATCAGTTCGTGCTGGTGGTGCATGAAAAGCACATCATCCACCATGTCCGGGAGCGTGGCTATGTGGAGGCTCCGGTGAGAATCAAGTCCATCCTGGACGCCATCGGTGACCTGGGGCTGTTCCGGCGGGTGGCCCCGAAGCGATTTTCCGAAAAATACATCACTGCTGTCCACGACCGGGATTATGTGAACTATCTGAAACGGGCCGCCATGCATGTCCCGGAGGGCAAGTCCATCTATCCCTACACCTTTCCCATCCGCAACCGCACCAATCCGCCCAAGGAACTGCCCTTGCGGGCCGGATATTACTGCATCGACACCTTCACCCCCATCAACCGTAACGCCTATCGGGCCGCCAGCGGAGCGGTGGACTGCGTGCTGACGGCCATGGAGGCCGTCCAGAGCGGCGCCCGGGTGGCCTATGCGCTGGTGCGTCCGCCCGGACACCACGCGGAAACCAGGAGCTTCGGGGGGTTTTGCTATTTCAACTCTGCGGCCATTGCGGCCCACCAGATGTCGCATACGGGAAATGTGGCCATGCTCGACCTGGACTATCACCATGGCAACGGGCAGCAGGAGATATTCTATCGCCGGGCCGATGTGCTCACCCTATCCATCCATGGCACACCCCGCACCACCTATCCCTACTTCAGCGGCTTCAGAAAGGAGGTGGGTGAAAGTTCGGGCAAGGGTTTCAACGAGAACTTTCCCCTGTCGGAGGGAATCTCCTTTGAAGAATTCAGCACCACCCTGGAACTGGCCCTGCGGCGCGTCAGGCGTTACAGACCCCGCTATCTGGTGGTTTGCCTGGGTTTCGATACGGCAAAGGGCGATCCCACGGGTTCCTGGTCATTTATGGCCAGGGAGTTCCGCTCCATGGGGGCGATGGTGGGCCGGCTGGGCATTCCCATGCTGGTGGTGCAGGAGGGCGGCTATCGCACCCGCTCCCTGGGCAGCAATGCCAGGGGGTTCTTCCTGGGACTGGAAGAGGGGTGCCAGCAGGCCTTGCCCGCCAGGTGGGGGGCTGCTTCCGGGGGAAAGAGTCCATGAGCCCCACCGGGAAAAAGCAGTCCGGAACGGGAAGGGTGGAAATGCGGGAATTTCTCCGGCCGGACGATGAGACCGCCTTGCTGGAACTGCTGCGCGACACAGGGTTTTTCTCTCCGGAAGAAGTGCTGGTGGCCGGGGAACTGATCCTGGAGGCCCTGAGCAAGGGGCCGGATAGCGGCTACCATTTCCTGGTACTGGAAATTGACGGTGTTCCTGCCGGGTTCGCCTGCCATGGCCCCGTGCCGGCCTCGCGGTGCAGCTATGACCTGTACTGGATCGCCGTCCATCCCCGTCACCAGGGCCGGGGGCTGGGCGCCAAACTGTTGGGGAGGGTTGAGGAG